>NZ_JBSVWN010000023.1:0-83685 GCF_054071325.1 Pseudomonas sp. SDO5215_S409
CCCTGTTACCGCCGTGAAAGGGCGGTGTCCTAGGCCACTAGACGAAGGGGACACAAACCCTTCTAACAACGTGATCAGCCTGAGTTCTGATCGATTCAAGGCCGGTGTGGCCAGACCTTGAAGCTGTAAATTGGTGGAGCTAAACGGGATCGAACCGTTGACCTCTTGCATGCCATGCAAGCGCTCTCCCAGCTGAGCTATAGCCCCTCGTCGGTGAGGACGGGGCGAATCTTAAGGGCGTATTGGAAAGCTGTCAAATTTATTTTCAACAATTTTCAAAATTTTTTGCCGGGATAACAATCACTTACCGACCAAACCCCGTAAAACCGGGGTTTGGCCGTTACAACCGCGTGCTTAGCCGATAGCGCCCAGCAGCTTTTCCCACTCTTTGTTTTCTTTCTTGGAGACACCGCCAAGCAAATCAATGGCTTGGCGCAGACGGAAGCGCGTCAGGTCCGGGCCGAGAATTTCCATCGCATCCAGCACCGACACCGAACTGGCTTGCCCGGTGATCGCGGCAAACATCAGCGGCATGGCATCGCGCAGCTTAAGCTCAAGGGACTCGACCACCGCCTGGATCGTCGCGGTGATGGCGTCCTTCTCCCACTGACGCAAGCTTTCGAGTTTCCACAGGATCAGTTGCATCAACTGGCGCACCTGGTCGCCCGAGAGCTTCTTGGACTCAAACAGGCTGGCCTGCGGGTTCACGCCGCCCGAAAAGAAAAACCCGGCCAGCGGAGCCACCTGGCTGAACGTCTCGACCCGGCCCTGCACGTGCGGCGCGATCTTCATCATGTACTCGGGGTTCAACGCCCACTGCTGTAGACGCTGGGCGAACGCTTCCACCGGCAGGTCACGCAACCACTGGCCGTTGAGCCACGACAGTTTCTCGATGTCGAAGATCGGCCCGCCGAGGGAGACGCGAGACAGGTCGAAGTTGTCGACCATTTCCTGCAGTGAGAACTTCTCGCGCTCGTCGGGCATCGACCAGCCCATGCGGCCCAAGTAGTTGAGCATCGCTTCGGGCATAAAGCCCATGCGCTCGTAGAACGTCACCGAGGTCGGGTTCTTGCGCTTGGACAGCTTGCTCTTGTCGGGGTTGCGCAGCAGCGGCATGTAGCACAGCTGCGGCTGTTCCCAGCCGAAGTATTCGTAGAGCAGGATCAGTTTGGGCGCCGACGGCAGCCATTCTTCACCGCGCAGCACGTGGGTGATGCCCATCAAGTGGTCGTCCACCACGTTGGCCAGAAAGTACGTCGGCAGGCCGTCGGTCTTCATCAGCACTTGCATGTCCATGCGGTCCCACGGGATCTCGACTTCACCGCGCAGCATGTCCGGCACCACGCACACGCCTTCGCTCGGCACTTTCATGCGGATCACATGCGGCTCGCCAGCGGCCAGGCGGCGCGCCACTTCGTCCTTGGACAGCAGCAGCGCACGGCCGTCGTAGCGCGGGGTTTCGCCCCGGGCCTGTTGCTCGGCGCGCATCTGGTCCAGCTCTTCGGCGGTGCAGAAGCACGGGAAGGCGTGCCCCATGTCCACCAGTTGCTGGGTGTACTGCTTGTAGATCTCGCTGCGCTCGCTCTGGCGGTACGGGCCGTGCGGGCCGCCGACGTCCGGGCCTTCGGCCCAGGTAATGCCCAGCCAGCGCAAGGCGTCGAAAATCTGCTGTTCCGACTCACGGGTGGAACGCAATTGATCGGTGTCTTCGATCCGCAGGATGAATTCGCCACCATGCTGCTTGGCAAAGCAGTAGTTGAACAAGGCGATGTAGGCAGTGCCGACGTGGGGATCCCCAGTAGGCGATGGCGCAATGCGCGTGCGGACGGTGGTCATGGCGAGTCTCGGAATGGGCAATGAAACTGAAAGTCAAACAAGGGGCGAATGGTAACAGCCACAGGCCCCCAGGCTCCAGCACGGGGCGGCACCTGACGGCGTGCAGGCGCATTTCCACGCATTTTTTCGCCCTTGCCCCACCGGCGCTGCTGCCCTCGCCGCCTACTCGTGCGCACGGCGCCCGCTTAATGTGGACCGCGCAACGCACACCGCGTCGTGCAACCCCCTTTCAGAGAAGCGCTCATGCTCAATTTCTTTTCCGCTGACTTTCTGCTGCAACTGGCTGGCATCACTGTGCACGCCCACTGCCCAGGCACCGATGACCTCGCGCCGTACCCGCCCGCCGAAACGGGCGCTATCCGCAAGGTCATTCGCCTGCCCAGGCACCCACAGGAAAGCGAGCTCAAGGTCGAGATTCTTACCAGCATCACCACTTTTTCCGACAACGAACTCGACTGCAACGGGCACTGGCGAAACGGCCGCTTTGAAGCCCGGCACATTCCGGGCAGCGCTCACACCTATTACTACCTGCGACCCGGCTGGGGCACCCGGCGCGGTTGCGAGCGCCCACGCCAACAGGAAGACAACGTGGTGCTGGAGGGCGAAAACTTCATGCTCGACTACGACAGCAAGCAACCCCTGGTCATCTATGTGCCGGACGACACACACTTCGCCACGCTCAAGGAGAGATTCGACATCCGCCTCAAATACCGCGTGTGGGCCTCCTCCCGACTCATCGAACTGAACGAGGCCACCACCGAATAACCCGCGGTCACACCGCCAGCAGTCGCTCGCGCAATTTGGCGATGTCGTCGCGCATCTGCGCCGCCGCTTCGAACTCCAGGTCCCGCGCCAACTGGTACATCTTTTCTTCCAGTTGACGAATGCGCTTGGTGATCTCGCTCGGCGAGCGCAGTTCGTTCTCGTACTTGGCGCTTTCCTCGGCGGCCTTGGCCATGCCTTTGCGCTTCTTGCTGCGCGACCCCGGCACGGTGGCGCCTTCCATGATGTCGGCCACGTCCTTGAACACGCCTTTGGGCGTGATGCCATTGGCCTGGTTGAACGCGATTTGCTTGTCCCGGCGCCGCTCGGTTTCGCCGATCGCCCGCTCCATGGAGCCGGTGATGCGGTCGGCATACAGAATCGCCCGGCCATTGAGGTTACGTGCGGCCCGGCCAATGGTCTGGATCAGCGAGCGCTCCGAGCGCAAGAAGCCCTCTTTGTCGGCATCCAGAATCGCCACCAGCGACACTTCCGGCATGTCCAGGCCTTCGCGCAGCAGGTTGATCCCCACCAGCACATCAAAGGTGCCCAGGCGCAGGTCGCGGATGATTTCCACGCGCTCGACGGTGTCGATGTCCGAGTGCAGGTAACGCACCCGCACGCCGTGGTCGGCCAGGTAATCGGTCAAATCCTCGGCCATGCGTTTGGTCAGCGTCGTGACCAGCACCCGCTCCTCGACGGCCACGCGCTTGTTGATTTCCGACAGCAGGTCGTCCACCTGGGTCAGCGCCGGGCGGATCTCCACTTGCGGGTCCACCAGGCCCGTGGGACGCACCACCTGCTCGACCACCCGGCCGGCGTGCTCGGCCTCGTAATTGCCCGGGGTGGCGGACACAAAAATGGTCTGCGGGCTGATACTTTCCCACTCGTCGAAGCGCATCGGCCGGTTATCCAGCGCCGAGGGCAGGCGAAAACCGTACTCCACCAGGGTTTCCTTGCGCGACCGGTCGCCCTTATACATGGCGCCGACTTGCGGCACGCTCACGTGGGACTCGTCGATCACCAGCAGCGCGTCCGCTGGCAGGTAGTCATACAGCGTCGGCGGCGGCGCGCCGGACTCGCGGCCCGACAGGTAGCGCGAGTAGTTTTCGATGCCGTTGCAGTACCCCAGCTCCAGGATCATCTCCAGGTCAAAGCGCGTGCGCTGCTCCAGCCGCTGGGCTTCCACCAGCTTATTGTTGGAACGCAGGTACTCCAGGCGCTCGGCCAGCTCGGCCTTGATGCCTTCCATCGCGTCCAGCAGGGTTTCACGCGGGGTCACATAGTGGCTTTTGGGGTAGAAGGTGAAGCGTGGCAGCTTGCGGATCACCTCGCCGGTCAGCGGGTCGAAGGCCGACAAACTCTCCACTTCATCGTCGAACAGCTCGATGCGGATCGCCTCGAGGTCCGACTCTGCCGGGTAAATGTCGATCACATCACCGCGCACGCGAAAGGTGGCGCGGGCAAAATCCATATCGTTACGGGTGTATTGCAGGTCCGCCAGGCGGCGCAATAAGGCGCGCTGGTCGAGTTTGTCGCCGCGGTCGACATGCAACACCATCTTCAGATAGGTTTCCGGGCTGCCCAGGCCATAGATGCACGACACGGTGGTCACGATGATCGCGTCTTTGCGCTCCAGCAACGCCTTGGTCGCCGACAGGCGCATTTGTTCGATGTGGTCGTTGATCGACGCGTCTTTCTCGATAAAGGTATCGGACGACGGCACGTAGGCTTCGGGCTGGTAGTAGTCGTAGTAAGAAACGAAGTACTCCACCGCGTTGTTGGGGAAGAACGACTTGAACTCGCCATACAACTGCGCGGCGAGGGTTTTATTGGGCGCCAGCACCAGCGTCGGGCGGTTCACCTGGGCGATCACGTTGGCAATGCTGAACGTCTTGCCCGAGCCGGTCACCCCCAGCAAGGTCTGGTGCGCCAGGCCGGCCTCGATGCCTTCGACCATCAGACGAATGGCTTCCGGCTGGTCACCGGCAGGTTCAAAACGGGTGACAAGTTGGAATTGCGACATACGTACCTCGTGGTGTCACCCCAGACCATCACACCTGTCGGGACGAAAAAAGCCGCGACCCGCGAATTAGCTTCGCAAGTTGCAGGAAAAAACCATGATAGCTGTAGAAGTGGTGGCGAATACGACCGCTTTCAAGGCAATCGTCCTACATGCCCCCAGTCGGCAAGGTGGCAATAAGACTAACGGTCAACAAATAAACAGAAAAACTTGGCCGAAAAGCCGTTTCGGTTGTCGCGGTGAGCGATGATGGCCTCTATACTAGCTCCCCGTTTGTGCACCGCTCTAGTGCATTCGGCTGGAGCGCCACACGTCCCTCCACTCTCTATAGAGCTGCCGCAAAAATGAGCCTGTTTTCCGCTGTCGAAATGGCACCCCGCGATCCTATCCTGGGCCTCAACGAAGCATTCAACGCCGACACCCGTACAACCAAGGTGAACCTTGGCGTAGGCGTTTACTGCAACGAGGAGGGGAAAATTCCACTCTTGCGCGCGGTAGCCGAAGCAGAAGCCATTCGCGTGGCACAACACGCCGCCCGTGGCTACTTGCCCATCGACGGTATCGCCGCCTATGACCAGGCCGTGCAAAAGCTGCTGTTCGGCGCCCAATCGCCACTGCTCAGCGCAGGCCGCGTGATCACCGCCCAAGCGGTCGGCGGCACCGGTGCCCTGAAAATCGGCGCAGACTTCCTCAAGCAACTGCTGCCAAACGCCGTGGTCGCCATCAGCGACCCAAGCTGGGAAAACCACCAGGCGCTGTTTGAAAAAGCCGGTTTCCCGGTGCAGACCTACCGCTACTACGACGCCGCCACCCATGACGTGAACCGTGCCGGCCTGCTCGAAGACCTCAACGCCCTGCCGCCCCAGTCCATCGTGGTGCTGCACGCGTGCTGCCACAACCCGACCGGCGTCGACCTGAGCCCGGCCGACTGGAACAACGTGCTGGAGGTGGTCAAGGCGAAAAACCTGGTGCCGTTCCTCGACATGGCCTACCAGGGCTTTGGCGATGGCATCGACGAAGACGCCGCCGCCGTGCGCCTGTTCGCCGAATCGGGCCTGACCTTCTTTGTGTCCAGCTCGTTCTCCAAGTCGTTCTCGCTGTACGGCGAGCGTGTGGGCGCGCTGTCGATCGTCAGCGAGTCCAAGGAAGAAAGCGCGCGCATTCTGTCCCAGGTCAAGCGTGTGATCCGCACCAACTACTCCAACCCACCGACCCACGGCGCAGCCATCGTGGCCGCAGTGCTCAACAGCCCTGAGCTGCGGGCCAACTGGGAAGCGGAACTGGCCGAAATGCGCCTGCGCATCCGTGGCATGCGCGAGCAGATGGTTGCCGAGCTTGCCAAGGCAGCGCCTGGCCATGACTTCAGCTTTGTCGGTCGCCAGCGCGGGATGTTCTCCTACTCCGGCCTGACCGTCGAGCAAGTCACCCGCCTGCGCAGCGAGTTTGGCATTTACGCGCTGGACACCGGCCGTATCTGTGTAGCGGCGTTGAACCAGTCCAACATTGGCGCCGTCACGCAGGCCATCGTTCAGGTGCTGTAAGCCCAAGGGCGCTAAGAGTGGGGGCCGCCACGAGCCAGGCTGCCCCCACCGTTTTTTTCAGCGCAAAACAGGTCAAGGGGGTGGGCTTGATGATGGCCCCGTTGTTGTTGCATGAACGCAAGACAGGCCATGCCTGGCGCCTTAAACTGGCGGCCGACGCTTCCCCTCCCCTGAGTGCCCTATGAAAAACGACGACCTGGACCTTCGCGCCGACCGCGACGAGCTCGACGCATTCCCTTCCCGCCCTCAACCCAAGCGCCAGAAAAGCCTGGTCCTGCAAGTTGCCCTGGGCGTGTTCCTCGGTGGCCTGGCCCTGTGGCTGGTGCAGTTGGGCGCTGGCGCCCTGTTGGCCAAGCTCGCCACCGGCACCCTTCAGTTCGGCGGCTAACCCTTCGCGGCCTCACTGATGGCTCCGCGTTCTTCCAGCAACCGCACAAAACTGCTCAAGCTCTGCGACACCGTGCCCCGTCGCCAGATCAGCCAGGTGTGCAGGATGCGAAAGCCGTCGGCCAATGGCCATACACTCACCGCCGTAAACCCCGGCATGCTCTCCAGCATGCTGCGTGGCATCAACGCCAAGCCCGCACCGGCGCTGATGCAGGCCAGCATGCCGTGGTAAGACTCCATCTCGAAGATCTTGCCCGGCACCGCTCCGTCCTGAGAAAACCAGCGCTCGAAATGATGGCGATACGAGCAGTTGGAACGAAAAGTGTAAATGCTCTCCCCGTTCACATCCGCCCCCCGCGTGATCGGCGCGTGATGCAGCGGCGCAATCACCACCATCTCTTCTTCAAACACCGGCACGCCGTCCAGCGTGGCGTGCAACACCGGGCCGTCGACAAACGCGGCGGTCAGGTGCCCTGACAACACCCCTTCGATCATGGTCCCGGACGGCCCGGTGCTCAGGTCCAGCTCGACCTTGGTGTGCTTTTGGTTATACGCCGCCAGCAACCCCGGGATACGCACGGCGGCGGTGCTCTCCAACGACCCCAGGGCAAACGCGCCCTGAGGTTCTTCCCCTGCCACTGTCGCGCGGGCTTCCTGCACCAAATCCAGAATGCGCCGTGCATACCCCAAGAAATTCCACCCCGCCGGGGACAGGCGCAAGCGGCTCTTCTCGCGGATAAACAGGTCCACGCCCAGGTCCTGCTCCAATTGCTTGATGCGCGTGGTCAGGTTCGACGGCACTCGGTGGATCAACTGCGCAGCGGCGCTGATGCTGCCTTGTTCGGCAACGGCTTTGAAAATCTCCAACTGGACCAGATCCACAGCATTCTCCAATCGTGAACGTATCGCTTAATATTATTCAGTTTGCGAAAAAGATGCAGCCCCGTACGCTGGCGCCATCCCACCCATACAGCAGGACGGTGCCATGACTCAGCTTTCTCCGCTCACCCACGCCTTGTCGATCAACCCGTTGAATGGCGACACGGTGGGCCACTACGCCTTTGAATCCGACGCTGCCCTGGACGCCGCCCTCGCCCGCAGCCACAACGCTTTTCGCGCCTGGCGCGCAGTGCCAGTGGCTGAACGTGCCCAAGCGCTGCTGGCCCTGGCGGGCGCCCTGCGTGAGCAGGCCGAAGAAATGGCCCGCACCATCACCCTGGAAATGGGCAAACCCATCGCCCAGGCCCGCGCCGAGATCGAAAAATGCGCCCAGTTGAGCGAGTGGTACGCCGCCCATGGCCCGGCCATGCTCGCCCCCGAGCCTACCCTGGTCACCAACGGCACTGCCCACATCGAATACCGCCCGCTGGGCCCGATCCTTGCGGTGATGCCGTGGAACTTCCCGGTGTGGCAAGTGCTGCGCGGCGCGGTGCCGACGATGCTCGCGGGCAACACGTACGTGCTCAAACACGCGCCCAACGTCATGGGCAGCGCCTACCTGATCCAGCAAGCGTTCAAGAAAGCCGGCTTCGCCGACGGCCTGTTTGAAGTGATCAACGTCACGCCGCAAGGCGTGTCCAAGGCCATCACCGACCCCCGCATCGCCGCCGTCACCCTCACCGGCAGCGTGCGCGCCGGTATCGCCATCGGCGCCCAGGCGGGCGCGGCGCTGAAAAAATGTGTGCTGGAACTGGGCGGCTCCGACCCGTTCATCGTGCTCAACGACGCGAACCTGGACGACGCCGTGCAAGCCGCCGTGATCGGCCGCTTCCAGAACTCCGGCCAAGTGTGCGCCGCCGCCAAGCGCCTGATCATCGAAGAGGGCGTGGTCGAAGCCTTCACCGCCAAGTTCGTCGAAGCAACGCGAAAGCTGGTGATGGGCGACCCGGCGTCGGCAGACACCTACGTAGGCCCCATGGCCCGCTTCGACCTGCGCGACGAACTGCACGGCCAGGTCCAGGCCACCCTGGCCGAAGGCGCCACCCTGGTGCTGGGCGGCGACAAGGTCGACGGTGCCGGTAACTTCTACCAACCTACCGTGCTGGCAAACGTCACCGACCAGATGACCTCGTTCAAACAGGAACTGTTTGGCCCCGTGGCCTCGATCATCACCGCCCGCAACGCCGAACACGCGGTGGCACTGGCCAATGACAGCGAATTCGGCCTCACGGCCAGCGTGTTCACCACCGACCCGGAACACGCCCGCCGCATTACCGAGCAGCTGGAAACCGGCGCGGTGTTTGTCAACGCGTTCAGCGTGTCCGACCCACGGGTGGCGTTTGGCGGCGTGAAAAAAAGCGGGTTCGGGCGCGAGCTTTCGCACTTTGGTGTGCGCGAATTCTGCAACGCCCAGACCGTGTGGCTCGACCGCCGCTAAGCCTGCCGCGCCCCTCGACTGCACCTGGCTTCAGCGCTCAGCGCCTGGCCAGGTGCGCAAGGTTGTCGGTGTCGACATCAGCCGGTCGCGGTGCTGATGGGTGTCTAGCACCACCTCGGCCACGTCGGCCGCCCGGCTACCGACAAAATAGTGCCCGCCATCGGCCAGCAGCACGCCGTGCACCGCCTGCGTATAGCGCCCCCAAACCCGGTAGCGCGCCTCTTTGCCGTGCGTCAGCGGGTCGTCCAGGCTCAACACGCTGACAATCGGCGCCACTATCTGCCTCAGCCCCTGGCGCTTGAGGTGCTGCAGCGCCAGCCCCGAATCACGCCGGAAACTGCGCAACAGGCCGGTCAACTCCGCCTCGTTTAATGTCCCCATCGCCGAGGTGTTGCCCCAGGCCGTCATCCGGCGACGCAACGCCAGGTCGCTGTGCCAGCGCCACGGGTTGTTCCACGGGATGTATTTGATCCAGCCCGGCGGCGCAAAGGTCCCCCCCAGCATGACAAACCGAACCTCGCGCCCTTGCTGCTCAAGCTGCCGGGCGATCTCCATCGCCAGCACGCTGCCCGCGCAATGCCCGTAAATGCTCACCGGCCCGGCAATACGCTGGCCAATGCGCTCGACGCAGGCACGGGCGATGCCCATCAGGTCGAGGCTGTCATCAAAGCGGGTTTCCATCTGATTGCCCGGCAGCGCCACGGCATACACACGGGCCGAGGGCAGGCGCTGGCGCAACTGGTCGGCCAGCGGCTGGAAGACCATGGCCGACGCCCCCGCATAAGGCACGCACACCAACGCCAGCTCAGGGTCGTGCGCGCCACGGGTCAACTCTGGCAACCACTCGTGGGGCAGGTCGGCCTCCTGCGTCAGCCATGCGGCCAGGCCCTGCACCGTCGGCGCCTGGTAAAACGCCATGATCGACACCCGGCTGGCCGGGAACGCTTTCTGCACCCGTGAGATCAAGGTGATGATGCGGATCGAGTCACCGCCCAGCTCAAAAAAATCATCCTGCAGGCCCACTTGCGGCACGTTCAGGATGTCTTGCCAGATCGCCACCAGGGTTTGCTCTTGCGCGGTCTGCGGGGCCACATAGTCACGCGCGACCACCGCCGCCTGACCCGGCGCCGGTAAGCGCTTGCGGTCCAGCTTGCCATTGGTGGTCAGCGGCCAGGCATCAAGCTGCACAAACGCGCTTGGCACCATGTAATCGGCCAGGCTCAGCAGCAGCTGGCGGCGCAGGTCGGCCACCGCCAGTTCGGTGTTTTCCCGGGCGATGACATACGCCACCAGGCGCTTGTCTCCCGGCTCATCCTCACGGGCGATCACCACCGCCTCGCGCACGCCGTCGCAGGCGGCCAGGCGGGCTTCGATCTCGCCCAGCTCGATACGGAAACCGCGGATTTTCACCTGCTCGTCATTGCGCCCCAGGTATTCGACGCTGCCGTCGGCCAGCCAGCGCCCCAGGTCGCCCGTGCGGTACAAGCGGGCGTCCGGGTCGCTGCTGAACGGGTTACGCAGGAAGCGTTCGGCGGTCAGCGCCGGGCGGTTCAAGTAACCCCGCGCCACCCCGGCGCCGCCGACATACAGCTCACCCGTCACGCCGACGGGCACCGGTTCACGTCGGGCGTCCAGCACGTACAGTTGCAGGTCGGGAATACGCCCGCCGATGGGGCTGCCCCCCACATGCTGCGCGTCGGCGGCAGTCAAGGCGCGGTACGTGACGTGCACCGTGGTTTCGGTGATGCCGTACATGTTGACCAGCTGCGTATGGGCATTCACCTCGCGGGCATACCAGGGTTTGAGCAGGCCCGTTTCCAGCGCCTCGCCACCAAAAATCACTTGGCGCAGGCGATGCTTCAGGTCGCTTTCACCTTGGGCGGCGATCAATTGGCGGAACGCGCTGGGCGTCTGGTTGAGCACGGTCACACCGGCCTCGCACAACAGCGCATAGCAGGACGGCGGCGAACGGCTGATCAGTTGCGGCACCACCAGCAGGCGGCCGCCGTGGGTCAATGCCCCCCAGATCTCCCACACCGAAAAGTCGAACGCGAAGGAATGAAACAACGCCCACACGTCCTGCGGGCCGAAGTCGAACCAGGGCTGCGTCGCCGAAAACAAGCGGGCAACGTTGCGATGCTCCACCATCACGCCTTTGGGCAACCCGGTGGAGCCCGAGGTGTAAATCACATAGGCCAGATGGCGCGACGTCAGGCCGGCGGGCTGCGGGTTGTGCTGCGCCATGCCAGCGTCGGGGCTGGCATCGAGCAGCAAGGTGGGCAGGTCCAGCACCGGCAGTTGATCGAGCAACGGCGTTTGAGTCACCAGCACCATCGGTGTGCTGTCATCGAGCATGTAGGCAATGCGCTCGGCCGGGGACGCCGGGTCGATCGGCACGTAACCGGCGCCGGACTTCAAAATGCCCAGCAGGCCGACGATCATGTCCAGCCCGCGCGCCACGCAAACCGCCACCCGGTCATCCGGGCGCACCCCCAGTGCCAACAATTGGTGGGCCAATTGGTTCGCGCGGGCGTTGAGCTCGCCATAGGTCAGGTGACGGTCTTCGTACACCACCGCCACGGCATCGGGTTGCACCCTGGCCCAGGCTTCGAACGGCTGGTGGACCAATGCGTCATGGGGGTAGAACGCGTCGGTGGTGTTCCAGGTGCGCAGCACTTGCTGACGCTCGGCCAGCGGCAGCACGGCCAGATCCTGCAGCGCGGTGTGTGGCGCGGTTTCCAGGGCCGTCACCACACTGTCCAGCGCCACCTGCATATACCCGCAGACGCGCTCGGCGTCGATGGGCGTGGTCACCAGTGCGGTGAGCGAGAAGTTGTCGCCGGTGTCGTCGACGTTCAATGTCAGGGGGTAGTTAGTGCGCTCCTGCGCACCGACCAACTCGATGCCACGCCAGGCGTGTACGGCCTCTTCCCCCGCATCCGCCAGCACACCGTGGCGGTAGTTGAGCAAGGCGCTGAACAACGGCGATGGCGCCGCCACCCCGCTGCAGCGCTGGGCCAACGCCAGCGGCGCATGCTCATGCCCCAGCAGCGCCGTCAAGCGTGCGTGGGTTTGCCGAACACCGGTGCGCACGTCCTCACGCCCCACCTCAATGCGCAACGGCAGGGTATTAATGTACATGCCCAATGCCCGCTCGGCGCCTTCCCCGCCGCGCATCCGGCCCAACAGCACCGTGCCGAATACCACGGTGGTCTGGCCCGAGGTCGTGGCCAACACGTTCGCCCATGCCTGATGGAACAGGCTGGCAGCACTCACGCCCAGCCGTTGCGCCTGAGCCCGCAGGCGCAGGCTCAGTGCGTTGCCCACCGTGTGAGTGGCCTCTTCAATGCCGCGGGCATCGCCTTGCACCTCTTGCAGGCCAAACGGCAGCGTGGGTTCGTCAATGTCTTTAAGCTGCTCGCAAAAGAACGCCTCGTGCGCCTGCTCACTGACCCCCAGGCGCGCCTGGGCCACGTAATTGCGGTAGGGAACCGATGCGGCCAGTTGATGAGGGTTGCCCGCCAGGCGGGTTTGCAGTTCCTGCCAGAGCCCTTTCGACGCGACATGGTCCAGGGCCAAATGATGAAACAGCAGCACCCCGACCACCCGCTGGTTGACCGGGTCTTGGGCGTACAGCAGCTGCATCAAGGGGGCCTGGGTGACCTCCAGGCGCACCTGGCGGGCGTCGAAACGCGTTTGCAGCTGGCTCAATACGTCGCCGTCCGCCGCATCTAATTCAATGGCCCGCACCGTCAGTCGCGCCGTGCGCCACACCACTTGCATCGGTGTACTCAGGCCTTCCCAGACAATACTGGTGCGCAGGATATCGTGACGGTCGATCACCGCCTGCAACGCCTGGGCAAACGCCTCAAGGCGGCTGTTGTCGGCAAAACTGAAGCGGGCCTGCAACAAATAGGGATCGCCCTGCTCGGCACTGAGGTGATGATAAAAAATGCCCTCTTGCAACGGCGCCAGCGGGTAGATGTCCTGCACATTGGCCGTACCGCCCGGTACGCTGGCCACAATACGATCGATGCTGGCCTGGTCCAGGTTCGCCAACGGCAGCAGCTCGGGGGTGATCCGCGTGCAATCGGCGCTGATCCGGTTGGCCGGCACCGCCACCTCGTGATCGCCGCCCACCGCCGCCGCCAGCGCGGCCAGGGTCGGCTGGCCGAACAGCACGCGCACATCGGCGCTCAACCCGACCTGACGCATGCGCCCGATCAGGTTCACTGCCAGCAGCGAATGCCCGCCCAGCTCAAAGAAGTTGTCATGGCGCCCCACTTGCCGGACCTTGAGCACCTCGGCCCAGATCTGCGCCAGGGCCGTTTCCACCGCCCCTTGCGGCGCTTCGTAAGCACGGCGCAGCAGCGCGTCCGGGCCAGGCTCCGGCAGGGCCTTGCGGTCCAGCTTGCCGTTGACGGTCAACGGCAGGCTGTCCAGGCGCACATAGGCCGCCGGCACCAGGTAGCCCGGCAGGTGCGCCTGCAACCAATCGCGCAGGGTTTCAAGGCTCACCGCCTGGTGCTCGGTGAAATACGCCACGAGGCGTTCATCGCGGGCCAGCACCACGGCTTGCGCGATGTGCGGGTGTTTCCCCAGGCAGGTTTCGATTTCGCCCAACTCGATGCGCACACCGCGGATTTTCACCTGGTCGTCGTTGCGGCCCTGAAAGTCCAGGTTGCCGTCTTCGAGCCAACGCGCCAGGTCGCCGGTGCGGTACAAGCGCGCCTGCGGGTCAGGGCTGAACGGGTCCTTGAGAAAACGCTCGGCGGTCATTTGCGGCCGGTTCAGGTAACCGCGCGCCACACCGGCACCGCCGACATACACCTCACCGACCACCCCTTGCGCCACCGGTTGCCTCTGCGCATCCAGCACGTAGACCTGGGTGTTGCCGATGGGTTTGCCGATGTGCAGCGGCTGGCCCGCTTCGATCAGGCCGGACGTCGCCGCCACCGTGGTTTCGGCGGGGCCGTAGTTATTGACCAACTGGAAACGTTGCGGCGTGCTGAAGTGGCGCAGGCGATCCCCGCCCACCAGCAAGGTTTTCAACGTAGGGTGTTCGATGCCCTGGCTCAGCGCGTATTCCGCCACTGGAGTGGGCAAGAAGCTCACGTCCAGCGGCTGGGCCACCCACCATTGCAGCAGCGCATCGATGTTTTCATGGTCTTGTTGCGCGGGCGACAAGTGCAGCGTCGCACCGCCGCACAACGCAGGCCAGACCTCCCAGGCCACGGCGTCGAAGCCCACCCCGGCCACGCTTGAGGCATGGCGACCGGCGCACAAGTCGAAGGCCGCGCTGTTCCAGTGCACCAGGTTCTCCAGGGTACGGTGCTCCACCATCACCCCTTTGGGCTGCCCGGTGGAGCCGGAGGTGTAGATCACGTAGGCCAGGTTCGCCGGGGTAAGGTCGGCCACGTCCGGGTTGACCGTGGGGTGGCGATGCCAGTGGTCGCTGTCGAGTTCGATCACGGCCAACTCACTGTGCGCCACCAGCGTTCGCGTGCTGGCCTGCGCCAGGATGAGCACCGGTGCGCTGTCCTCCAGCAGGTAGCGGATGCGCTCCGGTGGATACGCCGGGTCGATCGGCACATAGGCCGCGCCCGCCTTGAGCACGGCCAGCATGCCGATGAGGTTTTCCAGGCTGCGCCGAGCACAGATCGCCACCCGGTCGTCCGGGCGCAGGCCGTGTTCGAGCAAGCAGTGCGCCAACTGGTTGGCACGCTGGTTGAGCGCGTGAAAGCTCAGTTGCTGGTCACCCTGGCGAAGCGCAATAGCCTCGGGTTGTCGCGCGGCCTGCGCCTGGAACAACCCATGAATGGTATGGCCAGACGGGTACTGCACGGCTGTGGCGTTGAAGTCCACCAACACCCTGTGGCGCTCGCCGACCGGCAGCGTCGCTGAGCCTGCCAGGTTGCCAGCGGGGTAAAGGCCTGTAGCGGGTGCCTCGCCCGCGGGCTCGGCCGGGGCCGGTAAAACAAAGTCCTGCAGCGCCAAGCGGTCGTCGGCCAACCCCTGCTCCAGCACCTGCATGAAGCCTTCGGCCATGGCCTCGACCTCGGCGTGCTGCCAATACGCCTGGTTGTAGGTGAAATGCAGCCACGCCGTTTCATCGTGAGGGTTGGTGCGCAGGTGCAGGGTCAGCGGCGTCTGCTCATGGTGGCTGGAGCCCTTGACCACACTGGCCGGGGCCGCCCCGTATAGGAACTGACGGTCAACCTGCTCGTAGGAGAAGCCCAGGTCGAACAGTTGCGCACGGCCCTGACGCCGCAGCCCCAGTGAACGGTTGATCTCGCTGAGCGGGTAGCGTTGGTGGCGATAGTCCTGCTTGAGCGTGCGCGCGATCTGCTGGGCCAGTTCGGCAAACGACAGCGGCCCCTGGCACGCCAACCGCACGGCGCTGACTTGCGTGAACAACCCCAAGGTGTTGCGAAACATCGCGTTGGAACGGTTGAGAATCGGCAGGCCAATCACCAGCTCGTCACGCCCGCACGTGCGCGCAAAATACACGCATAGCGCCGCCAGCAGCACCTGCACGCGCGACACCCGGAGTGCTTGCGCCAAGGCGTCGATTTGCACGTTCAAGGCCTGCCGATAACGCCGCACCACCTCCCAGCTCGGCGCCTTGCGATCGGGGTACTGGTCGCGGTAGCGCGCGACAAACAACGGCGCGGGCACCTCGCGGTATTTGTTCAGCCAGTAGGCCTGGTCCCGCCCATAACGCGGGGACTCACGGTAATGGGCATCGTCATGGACAAACTGCGCATAAGAAGGTGCCGACAGCGCGGGCTGCGCGCCCTTTTCCAGCGCGCTGTACAGCTCGCCGAGCGAGTCGAACATCAGGCTCATCCCCCAACCGTCCTGGATCAGGTGATGAACATGGGCCACAAAATAGAACGACGCGTCGGCAAGCTGCAGCAGGTGAAAACGCAACAGCGGGCCGCCATACAACGCGAACGGGATCTGGATCTGTTGCTGCATCCAGGCCTGGGCAGCGGCGTGCGGGTCCGCGTGGCCGCGCACGTCGTGCCCCCCCAGCGGCACCGGCAACACAGCGGCCAGTTCCTGCATCGGCGAGCCGCCTTCATGCTCGTCCGCCAGCAGCACCGTGCGCAGGGCGTCGTGCTTTTGAATCAGCAGGTCGACGGCCTGTCGAAAACGCGCAAGGTCCAGGTGGCCCTTGATCTCGATGTGCCCACCGATGGTGTACAGGGGGGAGTCGCCCTGCGTCATCTGGTCCAGCCAGATGTCGTGTTGCGCGGCGGTCAGCGGGTACGTTTGCGACAGGTCGACACGTTGATTCATGCAGGGCTCCAAGTCCGTATGGGTTGATCTTGCAAAGATCAAAACATCGGCTATGGGCCCTGTCTGTAACCGCAAACAGGGACAGTTTTACCGGCTTATCCGCCCGGTATTACGCGCCTCAAGGCGCGACGAACACCGCGCTGGGCATGGCGCTGATGTTCTCGACCCAGCTCACCGGAAGACCTTGCTGGCTGGCTTCGATATCCGAGTAACGGGGCGTGGATAACGAATACTCAAGGTTGGCTTTCATCCAGTGTTCCATCCCCGTCACGTAATGCTCGATGCGCAAGCGGCAGGCGTCGTCCAGTGCAAGCGACGCCACCAGCGACACCAACTTCTGACGGGTTTCAATGAACTGGTTTTGACGTTCGAGGATCAACGCATAAATCGCCGCGACGGCGACGTCCAGGGAACAGCCGTGGTTTTTCTGCCACACCACCAAGAGGTTGTTGACGTCACCCCGCGCCTGTTCCTTTTCAAATGAAAACAGGTCGTTGCTCATGCAGATGACGTCATTGGTGCAGTTTTTCAACATCTCCATTTCGGTGCTGTTGGCCACCACGTCCGGGATTTCCGCGTGCAGGCTGTATTCGATCAGATCGATCGCCAACCGCACCGCCCCCGTGTTGCGCCGCAGTTCCACAAAGGTGATCAGGCTGGGCACGGTGCCGTCGGCGCGGCTCTCGACTTCCCAGCGCAATGAACTCAGGTAGTTGCGGATGTTCTGCATGAACCGGCGCTGCTGCGCCGGGCTCAGGTCCGCGGCGTACTCGGTCCAGAGCGCCACGAAGGCTTTTTCAACCGGGCTTTGCGTACGGGTGCGCGGGTGCAGCGCAAGCCGGGCGTGGGCGATCAGCCGGTCAATCACTTCAGCGGCGGCGTGCTTTTGATGGCCCAGGTAGCACTCGTCCAGTTGGTCATCAAACAGGAACAGCCAGATCAGCCAATTGATCGCCACTTTCAACTGGTGGGCGTTGGCATAGGGGTACGCCAAGGCCGTGAGTTGAGAGAACCCGGAGCGCTCCAGCCGCTGCGCCGCCCGCTCGCCCTGAAGCAGTCCCACCTGGCGCAGCCACTCGCGTGAGCAAGCCCAACTGTGGTCGTGGTGAATATTGAGGTGGGTTGAAAACGGGCAATAAAACACCGGAAGACTGTAAGAAGGCATCGTTGAACACTCGCGTTATTAACCGGACAAGGCACGGGTTGCCCCTGCGCGTCGCTATCAGAAATCACTATGGGGCGCGGTCTAACCGCCGAGCATCATTTGCCGGGCCCATTCACCCGGGTCCAACGCGGGTGCATCACGCATGATCTGTTTAAACCATTGAGTGAAGTGTTCGGGACAGGCCTGAAGTTGCCGTTCGATTTCGCCCAGGCTCAACCATTGGTATTGGCTGACTTCATCGGGATTGACGCAGGGAATACCGTCGAACCGGCCAATGTAGAGGTGGTCGATTTCATGTTCGATCATCGTCTCGGAAACAACGGCGTGATAAATGAAATGCGTCACGTAAGACAATGCGCATTCAAAGCCCATTTCTTCGCGCAACCGCCGACGTGCCGCGCTTTCGTTGGTTTCATCGAACCGCGGGTGCCCACAACAGGTATTCGCCCAGAGCCCCGCCGAGTGATATTTGCCTGCGGCCCGTTGTTGCACCAACAGTTCGCCCTGACGGTTAAACACAAAGACGGAAAACGCACGGTGAAGTGCCCCGTCCAAGTGCACCTGGTTTTTTGCACCCAGGCCAATCGGGTTGTCTTGCCGGTCAACCAAAATCAATTGTTCTTCAACCATACCCATCCCCGCATACATGAGCCTGTTTGAAGGCGTCAGGTGAAACACATAAGGGGGTGAGTGGGGGCCAGTTCTTGAATAGTTCCGTGTAAAAAAGCTGTCACTTTTGTGACTACACAGTCACTTGTTGCGCATGCACAGAACAAAATGATCGCCGGGTGCCCTTTAACCCCTTGAACCTCTTCAGGCAGCGTAGCTGATTGATCAAAGCACTCGGCTCGATCCGCCTGCGTGCCCTTGTGAATCACCTCAATCTGATCAGCGCGAAGAGGCGGACGACTTTGTAGCGCTGCGGTACACCTTGGGCGCCTCACCCCGAGCCCGCTTGAAGGCGGTGCTAAACGCGCTGTCGGACGCGTACCCCAGCGAACGCGCGATCACCGCCACCGGTGTTCGGCCCTCGCGCAAGCTGCGCTCGGCCAGGTGCATGCGCCACTCGGTCAAATAGGCCAGCGGCGCCACACCGGCGACGGCCTTGAAATGCACGGCAAAGCTGGTGCGCGACATGGCGCAGGCCCTGGCCAATTCCTCCAGGTGCCAGGTGCGCGCGGGGTCGCCATGCATCAGGCGCAAGGCGGGGGCGATGCGCGGTTCGCTCAAGGCCCGCAGCCAGCTGGCGGGCAAGGCGCTGGCGGTGTTCAGGTGGGCCCGCACGATCTGGATAAACAACAGCTGCGCCAGTTGCGCCGAGGCCAGTTGCCCACCGGGCAGCGGGTGGGCCTGCTCTTGCGCCAGTTGGTCCAGCAACCAGCGCAGCGCCGCTGCCTGGGGTGAGCGCGCCGACACGTGGATCCAGGGCGGCAACACATCGGCCAACAGGCGCCCACTGGCCGGATCCAGCAGCACATGGCCGCCGAGGTGGGCAAAGTCGGCGCCATCCCCCAACTGCGCGGTGCTTTTGCCAGCGACCGAAAACAGGCTCATGGCCTCGACCGGCGCCACCCCCGGCGCGCTCGCCAGCACAAAGGCACGCTGCGCCGTCAACAGGCCCACATCGCCCGCCTCGAAATGCAGCGGCTCGGCTTCGCCGTCGATGCTGACCACGCACTGGCCCTTCAACACTGCAAAAAACTTGATGGTCTGAGGCGCCGGAAAGCGAATGGCCCACGGGCCGCCCGCCGTGAAACCGCCGGTGACCAGCGATTGGGCCTGGGTAAATTTGAGGATGTCGGAAAACGGATCGCCGTTCATTTTTGTACGCTCAAGCAATTCATTTGAATTTACAGATATTCAACGTTCACAAATCGGACTTTATCATGCCCAGCCAATGATTCATCACTTGCCTTTTTGGAGCCCCCCATGCCTCAGCAAGACACCCAAGTACTGGTGACCGGCGGCACCGGTTTCATCGCTCAACATTGCATCCTGGCGTTATTGAGCGCCGGGTATCGCGTGCGCACCACCGTGCGCTCGCTGGACCGTGAAGCCCTGGTACGGGCCCAGCTCAAAGCAGGCGGCGCCAAGCCCGGCGAGCGCCTGTCGTTCATCGCCACCGACCTGGGCACCGATGCAGGGTGGGCGCAGGCGGCGGCCGATTGCACCTACGTGCTGCACGGTGCATCGCCGACGCCGTCGGGTAACTACGCCAACGATGAAGACTGGATCAACCCGGCGGTGGACGGCAATTTACGCGTGCTGCGCGCCGCCCGTGGCGCGGGCGTCAAGCGTGTGGTGTTGACGTCGGCCTTTGGCGCGATCTGCGCGGGGCACCCGGCGATGGGCAGGCCGTTCAACGAAAACGACTGGAGCAACCTGAGCGGCCGGGTATGGCCTTATCAAAAGTCCAAAACCCTCGCCGAACGCGCCGCCTGGGACTTCATCGCCCGCGAGGGACGCGGCCTTGAACTGTCGGCGATCAACCCCGTCGCCGTGTTGGGCCCGGCACTGGGCAGCGACTATTCGCACTCCATCCGCCTGATCAAGAACCTGATGGACGGCCAGCGCGGCAGCCCCAAGATCAACTGCGGTGTGGTGGACGTGCGCGACGTGGCCGACTTGCACCTGCTGGCCATGACCCACCCCGCCGCCGCCGGTGAACGCTTTTTGGCCACCGCCGGTGACAGCCTGTGGATCGCCGACATCGCCCGCATCTTGCGCCAGCGCCTGGGCACCGCCGCCCGCCACGTACCGACCCGCGTGCTGCCCAGTTGGCTGGTGCGCCTGATGGCCCTGCGCAACCCCAGGATGAAAGAAATCGTGACGCTGCTGGACGTCAACCTCAACGCTTGCGGCGACAAGGCCCGCCGCCTGTTGGGCTGGGCGCCGCGCTCCAGCGAAGACGCGATTGTGGCCACCGTACAGAGCCTGGTGCAGTTGGGGCTGCTGAACCACTGACCGCCCCGCACCTTGGGTCGCCAAACCCGCGCAATGGGCCCACCGTTGTGAATTGTTGTGAAGCTGCAACGTAATAGCCAATGGCCCATGCTACCGTCCCCGGCGTTGTCATCCCATCCCTTGAAGGAGCAGCGCCGATGTCCACCGTATCCCCTGCCGCCAATGGGCCGAGCACGCCCAAACCCACCTCGCAGGCGTTCGACGCCAAGCTGGACACCGCCAAGTCCAGCAAGACCATTGCCGATTACATGCGGCAAAAAGGCAAGTCGGCCATCACCAAGCAAGAGCTCACGCAGCTCGCCAACGACACCTCGGGCAAGGTGCCCAAGGATGTCATCGACGCTGCCCGCTACATGGAGCGCAATCCGGACGTGTTCACCGCCATCGAAACCCATGACGTGGCCGGTGCCGACAACCTGTCCGGCGTGTGGAACTTCGACTGGGCGGCCAGCGGCGGGCTGAACGGCACCCCCACGGACGCCATTGCCAAGATGCAGGAAACCTTTGATTTCGCGATTGCCAAGTCGGCGAAAATCACCGAAATCTCCACCGGCAAAAAGGCCGAGCTGGACGCGACCAAGCAGCGGCCTAGCAACTGAAGGCCACCGGTTGCGCTCCATGAACACGCTGTGGGTGCCCTCGCCAATTCCTACCCAGCGCCGGTGGCGGCGTGAGTGAGGTTGGCAAACACCGCACGCGACAGTTCCAGCGGGCAGTCGCGGTCGTCGTCGGCGTGCACGATCAGCGCCTGGCGCGTTTGATCACCGGCAGCACGCTGCCAAACCCGTCCTGGCCGATCTGGTCCAGCCAGTACTGGTATTCGGCGCGGTATGCCCACACCCTGGAGTCGTTCGCGCTGCCCGGGCGTGAGCAGCGGCGTGGACGCCGGGGCTTACTGCGCCGGTTGCCAGACGAAGTGATCCCCCTCGGCAGCGATCGTTCCTACACCCGGGAACGGAAAGTGCGGCGCAAAAATTGTCTCGTGGCTGGCCGCCAGTTTCGCAAGCTCGGCGCGACGGGTCTGCACGCCTTCGTCCTTGTCGTTATCGAACGTGATGGGCCAGTCGGGTTTGGCCAAGGACAGGATCGAGCTGTGCACCAGGTCGCCCACGTCCAGCAGTTGGTCTTTGCCCGACACGATCTGATACCCCACATGCCCCGGCGTGTGCCCTTTGAGCGGCACCGAGCGGATGCCCGGGGTCACGCTGTCGCCCGGGGTGAAGGTCTTGACCTGCGGCGTGATGATCTTCACCAGTGCCGCCAGCGCAGGCTGGGTGTGCAACCACTCCCAGTCCGGGCTGGAAATACGCACCACGGCCTTGGGAAACGCCGGCGTGCCTTCGGCGGTTGCCAGGCCGCCGATATGATCGCTGTGCACGTGGGTGATCAGCACATCGGTGATCTGCTCGGGTGTGTAGCCGGCTTTGGCCAGGCTCGGCAGCAACAGGCCCTGCACGCTGGGGCCAAGGCCGGTGTCGAGCAGGACGGTGCGCTTGCCCTCTTTGACCAGCAGCGCGTCGACGCTCAGGGAGATTGGGTCGGTCGGTGCGCCTGCGGCCGCCAGCACCTGGGCAACGGCTTGCGGGCCTACCGTGCTGCCAAACACTTTGCCGTCGTTGGGCAGGGGGTGGTTTTTGTCATGCAGGGCGGTGACGGTCAGGGCCCCCAGGTGAAAGGTTTGGGCGGCGGGCCCATCGGCCGGTGCGGTTTGGGCGAAGGCCACCGGGGTGGCGCCAGCGGCCATTAAAAGGGCGAACGCTAAAGGCTTGAGCATGTGGGTTGTCTCTGACTGGGTGAAAAACCTCGGATGGCACCGAGGTTATCGCGGGGCTTGGCGGTGGTGAAATCCAAGTTTGAAATAGGGGGTATAAGCGTGGGTGATCGGTACGGCCCCACGCAGGGCAACCCACCGTTGGCGAACCTTTACCCCTTGAACCGCGTCCGAGCTACATCCCCCTGCTCACCGCGAGAGTGTCCTGTGAAAGCCTTTCTTCTGAACAAGTACCGCCTGATGTTCAAAACCCTCGGCTATGTTGGCTGGTCGCTGTTCTGGCTGCTGCTGTGGGACATTGCCGTGACTGTGGACTTCATGCTGTTTCTCAACAGCAAGATCAACCTGCCGCTGATGCCCCTGACCTTGCTCGGCTCGGCGCTGGTGGTGCTGATCAGCTTTCGCAACAGCAGCGCCTACAACCGCTGGTGGGAAGCACGCACGTTGTGGGGGGCGATGGTCAACCATTCGCGCAGTTTTGCCCGGCAAGTGCTGACCCTGCTGGACGATCCCGAGGGGCAAGTGAACCCGGTCAAAGCCGCCTTGCTGCGACGCCACGTGGCTTATGTGAACTGCCTGGCGGCGCACCTGCAAGGGCGTCCTTGCCCGCAGGAGGTGAGTGCGTTCATTCCAGGCGACGAGTTTGCACGCAGCGCCACCACCAACAATTTTTGCAACGACTTGCTCAACGGTTCGGCCGCCCTGCTGGCGCGCGAGTACCAGGCCGGGCACCTGGACAGCATCCGCCTGGCGCGGCTGGAGTCGACGCTGGTGGAATTGTCCAACAGCCAGGGCGGCATGGAGCGCATCGCCAACACGCCGCTGCCCTACCCCTATGTGTATTTTCCCCGACTGTTCATCACGCTGTTTTGCCTGATCGTGCCGGTGGGGCTGGTGGAGTCACTGGAATGGTTCACGCCGCTGGCCTCCACCGTGGTGGGGTTCATGCTGCTGGCCATCGAGCGCATCGGCACCGACCTGCAAAGCCCGTTTCGCCACAGCGAGCATCAGATCCAGATGGAAACCCTGTGCGAAACCATCGAGAAAAACCTGCACTCCATGCAGCGCGATGCGCTGGACGGCGCACCCACCGCTGCATGAACCCGGCCGCTACGCCGACACAATCCGCTGGGCCAGCGCCCGGATATGCCCCTCGCTGGTCCCGCAGCACCCGCCGATGATCTTCAGCCCGCCTTCGTGCAGCTTCATCATTTCATCCACAAAACACTGCTGTTCGCCCTGGGCCACGTGGTCGAGTTTTTCCAGCACCTCCGGCGGCAACTCCGAGGCATTGCCCTGCAACCCGATCACCCGGTTGGACAGCGGCCACGCGGGCGTCTGGCTGGCCTCGCGCAGGTGCTTGGGGTGCACGCAGCCAATGGCATAAAACAGCGGCGCAACGCTTGCCGCGGCGTCGATCTGCGCGATGGCATCGCCCAGCTCGATGCCGTCACGCAAACGGCCATGGCTGTCGATGATCGGCGCCAGCACATAGGCAATCCCCGTGGTGGCCAGGGCCTGAGCCACGCCGATCAGTTCCTCGGTGCTGGCAAAGGTGGGTGCATAGAACAGATCCACGCCACTCTGGGCCAGGCAATCGACCTGCGCCTGGTGGTAACGCAATGCATCCGCCCTGCCCGGCGCTACGGCGGGGTCGTAGCCGTCATATTGCGGGCCGATCACACCGGCGATGTACACACTGCTTTCAAGGCCCATCTCGGCGCGCAACTCGCGCAGAAACGTCACCGCCTCGCGGTTGACCCGCATCAAGTCATCGGGCCCGTTGAACCCCAGGCGCTGCAACGCCTCGGGGTGCGCGCGCCACGTGGCCGTGCCCACCTGCATGGGCACGTTGTACTCGGCGGCAATGGCCAGGTAACTGCGATAAATGGTGGTCAACGCCGCCCGACCGGCGGGGTTGAACAAGTGCACAAAGGCGGCGGATTCCGGGACCTCAAGCTGATGCTCGTACACCAGGCGAGTCACCACCGCGCCTTCGGTCAGGATCGCCTTGGCGCGATTGATCAATGCAACAACGTCCATTGGACTCTCTCTCTTGTGATGGCTGAAACACTGGGTTTTCGGCCCTCCAAAGCCTGGGGATGCTCCGCATTGCTGTGCTTGCGCCCCGCCCCGTGCGGGGCGAGGGGGTATTAGATAGCAAAAAAGTATACGGTTGTATACTTGAGTTTTTTTGGGACGCGATGAGGGCTTTAGTCAGTGGCTGGGGTCTTGAGTCGCTTGCGTCATCAACTCCGTGAACAGCTGCACAATTCGCGCATCCGCCACGCCCAACAAACGGTCACCGACATAAACCTCGGTCTTGCACCACCCCGGCACCTCGGTGGGCTCCAGGTGCGTGAACAACCAGCACCCATGCTGCCGGGCAATCTCATCGCGCGCGCTGAGCAAGGCCACCCGCTCTGCGTCGAAATTCACGTGAAGCATGTTCACCTGAGGCGTGCGCGGCAAAACACGAATGCCCGGAATCGACCGCAGGCAGGTCGCTAGGCTCAGCGTGCGCTCATAGCAGGCTTGCAACATTGCCAGGCGTTGATCAAAGCGCATGGCCGTGGAGACCACCAGGGGGCTCTGCTTGATCAAGGTGCCGCCCAGCCGTCTGCGCCACAGGCGAGCTTGTTCGATAAAGTCGCTGTCGCCCGCCAGGAGCGCACCCGCAATACCGCCCGCGCCTTTGTAGGCAGAGACATAGACAGAGGCGAAACCTTCGACAATTTCGGCGTAGGAACGCTGGTAATAGGCCCGGGTTTCCCACAACCGGGCCCCGTCCATGTGCAGGGGGGTATTGGAGGCCGTAGCGGTGGCTTTGAGGGCTTCCAACGCGTTCCACTCTGGCAGTTGCCCACCGATCTCGCGTGCCGGCAGTTCCACCACCAGGCAGCTCAAGGGCTCGGCAATCGCGCAAAGGTCTTCGGCGAGGATGGGACGTAAACGATGGCCCACCATCACCCCATGCAGCCGCAGCAACGCTTGAGACGCCTGCTCTTCATGGAGTTGCAAATGTGAGGAGGCATGCATACCAAAGCGCGGCAGACCGCGTCGCTCGCTCCAGATGTTGACCGCAATCAATTGCGCCATCACGCCGCTGGGCATGAAGACAGCAGATGGCTTGCCCAACAGTTCGGCAATCTTGGCCTCGAAGCCTTCGATCAACGTACCGCTGCCATAGTGATCATGGGACACAGCGTTGGCCTGTGCCCAATCCGCCATTTCCTGGAACCACTGGGCGGGTGTAGGTTCTGCAAACCCACTGATCTGGACAGCACAAGCCGCCCTGAGCTGGCGGCGTTCTTCATCGATGTTTGGTATCACGGTAGATGGCCTGCGCAGGTAGAAAATAGGTCCTGGAATGTCCGGATCCCGTGAGCGTATCCCTAAACTGTCGAGCCCGTAGGACTTGATGCTCCGCAGTCAGTCGCCGGAGTCAGGCGTCTTTGAAGCCCGGCAGACCATTGACCGCACGCCAAGCTTTGACCGTTTGGGTAATGCCTTCGACGGAATCATCTGCACCGGGTTCCGGGTAGTAAATCAAATCAGTCCCGTCAGGGTGCCCGGTAAGCTCGCAAAACTCGTACAGGAAATTGTTTAAGGCCTCTTCCGACATTCCCTTATCAGACGCATCTAGGTGGTCTTGAAGAAACTGAACAAATTGCGTTTCGGTGTAGTCAGAAATGCTCTTTCTCATTGGACTTTTTCCGGTGTGGGCAAAACGGGGACGGACTTGTTTTCCGACTTAAATAAGCGCCATCGGCCGATCCTGCTGAAAACGTCGTTGAGCATGCCTTAATCGAGGATCACCAGCGTAGCGTCTATTTCAAACCGCATGCTGTCCAGGGCCAGGCGAGGAACCGGAATCAATGTACTGGCAGGTAGATGATTGCCAAACAGCGCTTTGAGCTCCGCTTGAAGGCAGCCCACATAATCTTCTTGATGATCCACCACCAACAGTTGGACCTTCACCACGTGCTCGGGCTTGGCGCCGGACGCTTGAATGGCACACTTGAGATTCTTGAACGCCTGCGCAATTTGTTCAGCCATTGTTTGGCCCACGATGTTGCCCTGCGTATCGCTGCTGGACTGCCCCGACAGGTACACCGTGTGCCCACGGTTAGGCGCCACGACCACCTGTGCAAACCCATAGGCTGAGGTGTCGAGCAAGGTCGGTGGGTTGAGGCAGGTAATCGCGTTGGCTTGAATGGAGGTTGTAAGGGTCATACTCGGTATCCTTGTAGGTCGTGGAAAAGTCGGCTTGTCGCTAACCGTGGGTGCCTTGGGCGTGATGCTGCACCCGTTGTAGAGCACTTGCGGTGTTGAGTTAATCGGGATTCATTTGGTGGTTTTTTCCCTCATTTTTTCGTTGACGCTATTCATTTTTGCGGCACCATGTGGGCCTCTTTTATCCAACACAGAGCTCAAGCCATGGACCCAACGCCCCAAGACGAACGGCTGATTAGAGCGTTGGCCCGAGCCATCGTGGATCGCCCGCGCGCGACGCTCAAGGACTTGGCTGAAGCCGCTGGCGTCAGCAAGGCGACCCTTCATCGTTTTTGCAGCACTCGCGATAACCTCGTCCAGGTTCTCGAGGCACGTGGCGAGGCCGCGTTAAACCAGGTTGTCCATGGCATCGATCTGAGCAACCCAGACCCTCTTGCGACGTTGCGTAGCTTGATCAGCGAGCACTTGGAGCATCGCGAAATGCTCGCGTTCCTGCTGTTTCAATACCGCTCCGACACGGTCGGCACCGGGGGTGAAAGTGATCGCTGGCTCTCCTACATAAATGCCTTGGATGAATTTTTCCTGCACGGTCAACGATTGGGGGCTTTTCGCATCGATATCACGGCCGCTGTTTACTCCGAACTGTTCCTCACCATGATCTTTGCGATGGTCGATGCCGAGCGTCGTGGGCGAGCGGCGAGTGCCCACTCGATCGATGTACTGGAAAAGATGTTTTTGCACGGCGCCGTCGGCGCAAAACCCAGCCCATAACATTACCGACCAGCGACGCATGGATAAAAGGAGCCCTGTGAGCCGAAACCCACAGGACAAAAAAGGTTGGATAAGCCAACCAAAGGAGCTCTACGTTCTTGACTCGCGGCCAACACACCTTCGCTCACCAAGGCACGCCCCACCCGGCCAGAAATCGGCGCGTTCACCGAGGCGTACCCGAGATTCAAACCCGCCGCGTCCAGGCTGGCCTGAGCCGAACGAACCACCGCCCGAGCGCCGCTTGAATCTGCCGTGGCGCTGTCGAAATCCTGCTGGCTAATCACCTCGATTTTCACCCGCCTCTTCAACTGCGGCCCACACCTCAGCAACGCAACTACTGCGCCCACGGCCATGTCATCCCTAAAGCCTGCAAATTGCTCATCGTTCGTGCGAGCCGAATTAAAACAAAGCGGACGATACTAATTAACACCCAATGAGTCAATTATGATTCATTTGGATTTTTTAGGCTTAGTAAAAAATTCACGCCTCCGGTCCAGACCTGGATTTTTCGGGGTGTTGCTTGACCGCGCAGGGGCAGCAGATGGCGTACGCTGGCCCGCGCACAGCTCGGCGCCTTGCCCCTTTGCCTACAGTTACGTCAGAATCCGCTGGCTTGTGCACCTGGGAAGGCATCTCTAAGGTTGCTCGGTCGCCGACTTTTCGGGGATCGGGTTTAGTAGCCTGAGGTATCCAAGCAAGTGCATACACATCATCCTTCGGACATTTTTGTTTGTGCTCGATGGTGGCTGTGCGCAGGGCGCCTTCGGGCGCGCCGGCTTTCGCTTGGATTCCCCGGTCTACTAACCTGCGTACAGCTGCCACCCTTTCGTTTAGTAGCGAAAGGGTTGTGGCCCCAGCAAGGAATCTGAGTATGTGCAAAGACACACCCAATATCCCCAGCGCCCCTGCGCTGTTAAGCGTCATCGACGACGCCAGCACCGAAACCCTCATTACCAACGGCTACGAAACCTTCACCTCGGTGAGCGCCTTGCTGCTCGACCTGTCCGACGATCTGGACGGGAAAGCGCGCGATGTGGCGCTGGCGATTCACCAACTGAGTGAGTTGGGGGTGCTGCTGATGGGGAAATTGATGGACCGGGAAGTGCCGTGTCGTTGAGCGGGTTTGGTTTTTAGCTGACGTCGCGAAGGGGTTGCCGTGGCGGTGTGTGTGGTAGACACCGGCACGGCGACTAGATTGTTATTGACCTGAGGTCAGAGCCGGCAATATCAGCGTTGAGGACGCGACAAAGTTCAGCAACGAGATGCGTGAGGGTGTCAGAAATTTTGTGTTCGGGCATAACATGAGCAAGAGAGGTGCATGTATGCCAGGGCATATCGACTCTTTGTGGTTCTGGAGCTCCGGCCTGTGCCATAGCAGTTGTTCTGGCGGTATTGCGGGCGGCGTCGCGGCTGATACGTTCGATGCAGAGTTAGAGGAGCTGGCCCATTGGGAGATATTTTGACGCCTGCGGAACGAGCGAACATCCAGATCGCGCTGGCAGAGGCGTTTGTAGACAGCTTTGTCGACTACGCTCTATCGCAAAACGAGTCCGGGGCTATGACCCAAAGATCGTTGAAGAGATCTTATATTCAGAGGTCGCATCCGTATGTTTCAGCAACCTTGAAACCCCCGTCCCTCCTGTTTGGACCGGTTTTCAGGATGAATGGTTACTCGATGAAATAGCCAAAGAGCTCAAAGCACGCGAAAGCAGTTGGCTACGACGTCGCTTCGACCGGTTAAAAGTCAGATGGCTACGCTACAGCTACGGTTATATCTGGAAAGAGCTCATGAAATTCAATCAACTCCGATAGTCGTTAAAAACACGCTCTAGCGACATAATATTAATTGCTGCTGGATAAACAAAAAAATCAAAAGCTTTACTTTTTAAGCTACTGGCAAGCTTCATACCGACAACCCTGCTCACTATCTTGGCGCTTCGCTTGACGGGTAATGTCAACATGTTCACTCAGCACCTGTAAAAACATGCACCCCTTTCTTGCCCACGCAAAAAAAACCCAGAGGTCCGTCGATCGCCGG
Organism: Pseudomonas sp. SDO5215_S409; assembly: GCF_054071325.1. Classification (NCBI taxonomy): domain Bacteria; kingdom Pseudomonadati; phylum Pseudomonadota; class Gammaproteobacteria; order Pseudomonadales; family Pseudomonadaceae; genus Pseudomonas; species Pseudomonas sp. SDO5215_S409. Next base: position 29,177 of record NZ_JBSVWN010000023.1, read on the forward strand.
GGTTTTTATTGGGCGTTAGATGGGGTCGGCGTAGTCGGATATCGGCACGGAGGTTGAGGTGAATGACTGGAAATTACCGAAAAGTATGGCCTCAGGCGTCTTTGAAGCCTGGTGAACCATTGGCTGCACGCCAAGCTTTGACCGTCTGCGTCACACCCTCCGCAGAATTATCAGCCCCTGATTCAGGATGGAAAATTAAATCGTAACCCTCTGGATGGCCAACCAGCTGGCTAAATTGTTCGAGCAACTCGCCCAATGCTTCATCTGTTCCACCTTTGTTCACGACTCGTATGTTTTTGATAAACCCAATAAATTCCGCTTCCGTAAAATCAGAAATACTTGTCATGTTGTGCCTACTATTTTCTGTGAAGGTCAATATAATTTCGCGGGGTATTAACCCTTAGCAAGGTTTGGTAAACGAACACCCCACAGGTATCGGTTTTTCCACAGGAACCGGCTTTGGAGGTGGCGTATATTCACGGGTTTGAGGCGCTGGAACATCCGGCGTACGTTTGGGTGGGCCATTTATCGGCGCGCGCCGTAAGACGCTCGGCATCGGGCCAGGGCCCTGATTATTTGCCATAAGACATCCTTGTTTCGTCTACAAAAAAGCCTCCAGTTAAAGGAGGCTATAAGCAAAGCAGTCGTATTTGAACCCGCGTGACTTTACTTGAGACGCTAACTCAGAAGGCGTGGGAATGGTCCGAAATAAACGCAGGAAAGGCCTCGAATAACCGGGAAAACCATCAGATTTAAGGTCAAAACCATGAACGATCCCTTTATCAAACCCACCCTCCCCGACTACACCGAACACGAATTCATCCAGTTCCTGGAAGAACTCTTCAAAGCAGACATCGCCCCCACAGACACCCGCGCCGACCTGCTCCTGTTCCATTTCAGAAAAATCATTGGCCACCCGGCCGGTGCAGATCTGATCTACCACCCGCAACCCGGTGCGGACACCAGCCCGCAGGGCATCACCCAAACCCTCAAAACCTGGCGAGCAGCAAACGGGCTACCCGGCTTCAAATCCCCCCTCTAAACCCGCCACAGCCCCGCGCGCCCTACCCGGGCGCCGCCTCACCCCAACCGAAACCGCTCGGTGTTCTCACTCAACGCCCTGCTCCCGCCGCTCAACACATCCGCCGCGCGGTTCACCGCCCTCGCGCCTTCCAGTAACCGTCCTGCCGCCTGGTCCACTTGTTGGATATTCCCGCTGACTTCGTCCGCCGTGGCGGCCTGTTCTTCCACCGCTGCGGCGATCTGCGCCAGGGTGTCGGTCACCGCCTGTACCGCGCCGGCGATTTCGCCCAGGCGGTTGCCCAGGCCGGTCACGGCTTCGGCGTCGTTGACCGCTTGTTCACACGCCACGCCCATCAGGTTGACCGCCTGGGTCACAGTGGCGCGCAGGCTGTCCACGGTGCCGGCGATTTGTGCGGTGGAGGCTTGGGTGCGTTGCGACAGGCTGCGCACTTCGTCGGCCACCACGGCAAAGCCCCTGCCCTGCTCGCCCGCGCGGGCGGCTTCGATGGCGGCGTTCAGGGCCAGCAGGTTGGTCTGTTCGGCGATGCCGCGAATGGTGTCCACCACCGACTGAATCTGTTGCCCCTGCTGGCTCACCTGTTCCAGGGCGTCGGCGGTGTCGGTGAGGCGTTTGTTGAGTTGCTGGATGCTCGCGGTGGTGCGTTGGCTGTCGCGGCTGCTGTCTTGTGCGATGCGGCGGGTGTGTTGGGCGCTATCGGCCGCTTGTTCGCAGCTTTTGGCCACGCCCAGGGAGGTGGCCGCCAATTGGGTGGCGGCGGCGGCGATCTGGCTGATTTGCTGTTGCTGGTCTTCGACTTCGGTGAGGGTGCTGCCCGACTGGGCGTTGAGGGTGTGCACCGCCGAGCCCAGTTGCCGGGTTTCGTGGTTCACGCCCAGCAGGCTCGCGCGCAGTTGCACCACGGCCACGTTGAGGGCGGTGCTGATGGCGGCGAGTTCGTCGCGGCCTTCCACGGCCACTTCCACGCACAAATTGCCGTCGCGCAAGGACTCGGCCAACGTGGTGATGCCGCTGGCGCTGCGGCGGATGGACGATTGCAGGCACACAAACAGGTACAGCGCCGCCAGGGCGAGGACGCCAAAGGTGGCAGCCATGGGAATGAACTGGCTGAACGCGCGGCTGTGGTAGTGGCCCAGGCGGGCGTCCAACGAGGTGAGCGACTGGCTGCGCAGGGTGCCCAAGGCACCGAGCATGCTGTCAACGCTGCGGTCGAACGCCCCCAGGTCGAGTTTGATGGTGCCACCAAACACGCCGTCGTCGAGGGTTTTCAGTTCCGTTTCGAGCTGTTGCAGGCTGCTGTCGTACTGCGTCAGCCAGGTGTCGAGGGCGGGAAATGGCTTGGCCTTGAGGGACGCGGCGGCCTTGACCAACTGGTCGCGGGCATCACCGATGCGGCCGCGCAGGTCGCGCAGTTGCAGGCGGCTTTGCAGCGTGAACTGCCCCGAGGCAATGGACGACTCGCCCACGCTGGCCATGCGGCCCACACGCTCGATCAGCTCGGGCGCCTGCTGGGTGGCGATCTGCATGAGCTGGTAGGTTTCCAGGCGCGGGTCCAGGATCAGGCCGCTATCGATGGTGATCTGCTCGCGCAGGGTTTGCAGGGCGGTGAGCGCGGCGGTGAAACGGTCATAACCGTCCGGCCACCACCCCACCGTGCGCAGGGCCTGGCTGTCCATGCCCTTGACCGAGGCTTGCAAGGCGTCAAAACGCGACAGGGTGTCGGCACTGGCGTCCTGGGCCTTGAGCGCCTCGCCCAGGGTTTGCAGGCTTTGCAGGATAAGCGGGTTATTGGCGTCGACCAGGGCCATGGCGGCTTTGGCAGCGGGGGTGGGGGCATGCAGGATGTCGAGGGCTTTCCAGCGCGCCGCCAGGTTGCGCTGGGCGGTCAGTTGGCCGTCCAGCGTGTCCAGGGCCAGCAATTGGTGCACGCCGGACTGCTCGCGTGAGATCACCGTGAGCTTGTTGCGAAAGTCTTGCCCGGTCATCCACAGGCTGCCGGCCAGGGGCAGCATGAACAGGAAAAACAGGATCTGGAATTTGCGTGCGAACCCGAAGCGTCCGAGCAGGCGGACTCCTGGCGATAATAAACGTTGCATGCCCGACGACTCCCTTTGACCACCCGACGCTGCAATAGAGTGCAACGGCGGATGCGGCCTTGAAATACACTGACGGCAAAATGCCATGTCATTGATAAGTCTGGCGCAAGCAAGAAACGGACCGCCGCTGCGCAGGGCCGAAAACAGCCGGGGCGGCGCGAAGAACACGAGGGGGTATGCACAAAAATGGGGCAAAACCACTCAAGGGTCAGGGCAGGACTGTCACCGGGGGGAGCGGTGTGTCGGTGACGGCTGGCCATTCATTTGGCATCATCGCGCAACCTCTAGAGCCCCCACGCCAAAAGCGCCCCCCCACCTCCAGGAATCAACACCCCCATGAAAGGACTCTCCGCCGCCCTGCTGCTCATCGGCCTCACCGGCACTGCCTTGGCCAACGACCCGCCCATCGGTTTCCAGACCATGACCCTGCAAGACAGCGCCCATGAGCGGCCGCTGGAAATGGTCGTGTGGTATCCCACGCCGAGCACCGCCCAGCCCCAGCTGATTGCCGATAACCCGGCGTTTGTCGGCGTAAACGCGGTCACTAACGCGCCGCCGGCGGGCGGCGAGCATCCGTTGGTGGTGATCTCCCACGGCTACCTGGGCAACTGGAGCAGCCAGGCGTGGCTGGCCACGGCCCTGGCGCACAAAGGTTATGTCGTCGCGGCGGTGAACCACCCCGGTTCCACCACCCATGACCGCAGCCCGGCAGCGGCGGCGCAGCTGTGGCAGCGGCCCGGTGATGTCCGCCGGGCGATTGACGCGGTGCTGGCCGAGCCGAGCCGTTTTGGCGCGGTGGCCCCGCGCAACATTGCAGTAGTGGGCCACTCGCTCGGCGGCTGGACGGCACTCGAAATCGGCGGCGCGCGCTTTGACGCCGAGCGTTTTGACGCCGACTGCAAGGTCCACGTCAAACTGGCGCCCTGCCAGGTGTACACCCGGATGAACCCCGAGCGCGCGCCATTGGCCGGGGACCTCTCGGACAAACGCGTCAGCGCGATTGTGTCGCTGGACCTGGGCCTTTCCCGCGGCTTCACCGACGCCAGCCTCGCCGCGTTCAAGGTCCCGACCTTGATCATCGCCGCAGGTGTGCCGTCCGAAGACCTTCCGGCGCAGGTGGAGTCAGCCGACCTGGCAAGACGCTTGCCCACGGCCTCCACGCGTTATGTCGAAATCAGCGATGCGAGTCACTTCAGCTTCCTGCCCTTGTGCAAGCCCGGGGCGGTGTCGTTGCTGGAAGAAGACGTGCCAGGCGACGGGATTATTTGCCAGGATGGCCCAGGCGAAGGCGCCCGGACCCGGCCGGTGATTCAGCAGCAGGTCACCGCGTTGATCGACGCGTTCCTGCAACACCCGGCTCACTAACAAGGCCTGCGCTGGCGGCCGTACGAAAAGGCAGTGCCTGTTGTTGATGGGTGTCCCTCACAACCCCAGGCGCTGCGTCCATAAACTGCGTAACTTTATCCAACTCCCCTCCCCCCTGCCCCTGCATGCTGGCCGTTGAAACGGTCCCCACCCAGAGGCTCCTGCCATGCAGCTCTACTACTACCAACACTGCCCTTTTTGCGCCAAGGTGCGCTTCACTCTCGGCCTGAAAAACCTGCCCGTGTCCTTGCAGGTGGTGATGGCGGATGACGAGGCCACCCCGGTGGGCCTGGTGGGCAAAAAGATCGTGCCGATCTTGGTCAAGGACGACGACAGCGCCATGACCGAAAGCCTGGACATCGTCGCCTACCTCGACCGCCTGGACGAACGCCCGTTGCTGACAGGCCCGCTGAACCCGGCCATCACCGAATGGATCGCGGCGTTGCGGGTGTTCTTGAAAAACCTCACCTACCCGCGCTTCGCCCACACCGACTTTGCCGAACTGGCCACCGCCGAGGCGCGCGCCGCCTATCGACACAAAGAAACACAGGTGATTGGCGACCTGGACGATAAATTCGCCCGCTCTGGCGAATGGCTCCCTGCGCTCAACGAAAGCCTTGCGCAGTTGGACGGGTTGCTGGTGTCGACCCAGGCGTGCAATGGCGAGCTGTCGCTGGACGATGTGAACCTGTTTGCCTTTTTACGTAACGTCAGCATCGTGAAAGCCGCCACGTGGCCGCCGCGGGTCGAACGTTATGTGCGGTCGCTGAGCGAACGCAGCCACGTGCCGCTGTTTTTCGACTGCGCGTTGTAACGGCTGCCACCCCCACTCACAACGTCCACCCAAGCCCCAATGCCTTGTGCAGCGAGGCAAAGTCCTTGAGCAGCGCCGCATCGCCGGAGATGCGGCTTTCTTGCGCCTCGTAGCGCGTACGTTCGGCGTCCAGCCAGTCCAGGGTGCTTGCAGTGCCTGCGCGGTAGCGTTGGCGTGTCAGGTCGGCGGCGCGGATCGCGGACGCTTCCACGTCGCGCAGCAGCACGACGTTTTGTCGCTGGTGGCCATACCGCGCCAGCGCCACATCGGCGTCGCGCAGCGCGCTCAGTACCACGCTTTTGTACTGCGCCAGGGCTTCATCGCGGGCGCTTTCGGCGCCTTTGACGCTGGCGGCCACGCGGCCGAAATCCAGCGCGTTCCAACTCAGCCGGGGCAGCAGCAGCCAGGTGGCGCTGTCCTTGCGCGCCAGGTGCCCGGGGTCGGCGGCCGAGAACGACAAGTCGCCCATCAGGCTCACCTTGGGAAACCAGTCGGCGGTTTTTTCGCCGATCTGGGCGTTGCTGGACGCCAGCTTGCGCTCGGCCACGCGGATGTCCGGGCGGGCTTTGAGCAAGGCTGCCGGGTCGGCCAGCGGCACTTGCAGCGCGATGGCTGGCAAGGCGCGGGCCGTGGCCAGGCGGGCGTCGAGTTCGCCGGGCTCCAGGCCGCAGAGCAGGCTCAGTTGGTCCATCGACTCCACCGTCGACGCCTGCAACGGCAGGCGCTGGGCCTGGGTGTTTTGCGCCTGGGTCAGCACTTGCTCCAGCTGCAACTGCGAGGCCACGCCACGGCTGCGACGTTGCTGGGTGAGGTCCACGGCCTGGTTTTCGATCGCCACACTGGCGTCCACCAATGCAAGCCGGGTTTGCTGGTCACGCAGGTCCACATAGGCCTGCACCACCTCGGCCGCCAGTTGCACCTGGGCATCGGCCAACTGCGCCTGCGAGGCCTGGGCCTCGGCCTGCGCCGCTTCGACCGCACGCCGGGTGCCGCCGAACACATCGGCTTCCCAACTGGCGTCAAACCCGGCGAGGTACAGGTTCAAGGGCCCGCGCCCGCCGCCACCGCTGCCGCCCAGTGCGGAGGTGTCGGGGGAGCGCAGTTTGAGCATCGCCGCATCGCCGCTGACGGTGGGCAGGGCGTTGGCGCTGACACTGCTCAGGCTGGCGCGCGATTGCGCCAGGCGGGCCCGGGCGGTGGCGATGTCGGGGCTGTTTTGCAGGGCCAGGGCCACCAGTTCGTCGAGTTGCGTATCGCCCAGGGCCCGCCACCACTGCGCCACAGCGGGCACCGCCGCCGGGTCGGCGTGGGGCAAGCGCCCGGCGGCGAGGGTTTTTGCGGCGACGTCCGGCGCGCCGTGGTAGTCGGGGCCCACGGTGCAGGCGGCCAGCAGCGAGGCCGTCAACAAGAGGACAAGTGAGCGGTCAATCATGGTCGTGGACCTGCCTGCGCCGAGCGCTGTTTAAGGATGAAGATCAGCGGCAGGCACGCCAGCATGGCGAGCCCCAGCACGTAGAATGCGTCGTTGTAGGCCATCACTGAGGCCTGCTGGGCGATATCGTTCGCCAACTGGGCGAGGGCCTGCATCGGCGCGGTGGAAGCATCGCCAGTCTGGGCCAGGTAACGGGCGGTGCTGCCTGCCATTTGGTCCTGCACCCATTGGCTGTTGGCCTGGATGCCTTCGCGCAGCGCGTCGTCATGAAAATGGCTGCGCCGGTCCATCATCACGCCCAGCAGTGCCAGCCCCAACGTACCGCCCAGGTTGCGCGACATGTTGTAGAGCCCCGCCGCATCGCCTGCCTCGTGCACCGGCACCGAGCGCATCGACAACTGACTGAGGGGCATCATCACCAGGATCTGGCCAAACCCGCGCAGCAACTGGGACAGGTAAAAGTCATGCCCCACGCTTTGGGCGGTCAGTTGGGTGTCGAGAAAACAGCTGGCCCAATACATCAGCAGCCCCAGCCCCACCATCAAGCGCAGGTCGTAGCGGCCGAGCATCCTGGGCAGCACCGGCATCAACAAAAACGCCGGAATGCCCGACAGCAACATGATCGACCCCGACTGCTGCGCGTTGTAGCCCGACAAAATCCCCAGAAATTGCGGCACCAGGTACGCCGTGCCATACAGCCCGGCCCCCACCGTGGTGGCGATAAACAGCACACCCGCAAAGCGGCGATTGAGCAACAGTTGCAGGCGCAAAATGGGCGTGCTCGAACGCACCTGGCCCACCGCGATCAGAAAGAACCCAGCCACCGTGGCTGCGCTCATCCAAAGGATGAGCCGCGAATCGAACCAGTGCTCGCGCTGCCCTTCTTCCAACACTACCACCAGCGAACTCAGGCCCATGGCCAGGCCCAGAATGCCCAGCCAGTCAGCCTTGAAGAAGTGTTGAAGGTTCATGCGTTCGCTCGGCAGGCCCGTGATCAGCAACGTGATCAGGGCGATGCTGATGGGCAGGTTGAGGAAAAAGCACCAGCGCCAGTCGATGTTCTCCGTCAGCCAGCCCCCGATCACCGGGCCCAGCAGCGGCCCCAGGATCACGGTCATGCCAAACATCGTGGTGCCGATGGCCAACTGATGCGCGGGCAAGCGTGTGCGCACGATGGTCTGTGCGGTGGGGATCATCGCGCCGCCGGCAAACCCCTGGCCGATACGCCCGGCGATCATCGCGCCAAGGCTGGTGGACAGCCCGCAGAACATCGAGAAAAAGGTGAACAGCAGCGCGGTGCCGATCAGGAAGCGGCGCAGGCCGAAGACCCGGGTCAGCCACGCGGCGAGCGGGATCATGACGATTTCCGACATGAGGTAGCCGGTGGAAATCCACGTGCCTTCGCTGCCGGTCGCGCCGATCTGCCCCTGGATTTGCGGCAATGCGGAGTTGGTGATCGAGATGTCCAACGCCGCCAGCAGCGCCCCCAAGGAGCCTGCGGCCACGGCGATCCAGTCGGTGAGCGAGGCGTTGCGCGGGGCTTCGGTGGGCGCTGCGGTGGCGAGGGCTTCAGCCATGATGGGCGTTGGCCTCGGGGGCGCGGGTGTCGACTTTCACCGTGGCCGACAGGCCCGGCATCAGCGCCGGGCGTAGCTCATCCGGCACCTGCAGGGTGATGCGCACCGGCACGCGCTGCACTATTTTGGTGAAGTTACCGGTGGCGTTCGACGGCGGCAACAAGGCGAACTGCGCGCCCGTGCCGGGCGCCAGACTGTCGACCTGGCCGTGCAGCTCACGGCCCGGCAGCGCATCCACCTCCACGGTGACGGCCTGGCCCGGGCGCATGTCGCCGATCTGGGTTTCCTTGAAGTTGGCCGTGAGGTACACCGCGCTCACCGGCACCACCGTCAACAGGCGCGTGCCAGGCTGCACGTACTGGCCCACCCGCACACCGCGGTCTGCCACACGGCCATCGAGCGGGCTGCGAATGACAGCGTCGTCTACATCCAACTGGCTTTGCGCTTGGCTGGCACGGGCCACGCCGAGTTGGGCCTGGGCCTGTTTGAGCTGGGCCTGCAGCGTGCCGTAGCGGGTCTGGCTGGAGCGCAGCGCGGCCTGCTTGGCGGCCACGGTGCTGCGGGCCTGGGCCAGTTGGTTGTTGAGTTGGGCCAGGCGCTCCTCGGGTTCGGCGCCGGAGCGGGCCAGCGGCGCATAACGGGTGACTTCGGTTTGCGCGTGCCGGGCGTCGGCCTCGGCGCCCTGCAACTGGGCGCGGGCTTCGGCGATGGTGGAGTCCTGTTGCACCAGGTCGGCGTCGGCCTTGGCCAAGTCGGCGGTGCGGGCGGCAATGGTGGCCGAGCCTTCGTCACTCACCGCCTGGTACTTGCGCGCATCCAGGCGCACCAGCACATCGCCGCGTTTTACCGGCTGGTTGTCGGCCACCAGCACTTCGGCCACGTAGCCGCTGATTTTCGGCGCGGCGCTGATGCTGTCGGCTTGCAGGTAAGCGTCGTCGGTGCTCTGGAAAAAGCGCCCGCTGAGCCACCACCACGCGCCCCACGCCAGCCCGACTAATGCGGCGACGACGGCAAGGGTGAGCAGGATTTTGCGGGCATTGCCGCGCTGGGCGTCAACGCGGGTATCAGGAACGACCTGAGAGGGGGGCGGTGCAGCGGACATCGGGTCACTCCAAATTTATATCGCGTGGAATAAATTCGTCCGTTCGCGAATTTTTGTCAACTGGTATATTTTGGTCCGGGTTTGGGACTGGAGCAGCTCATGGCACGACATAAACCCGCCGCCGAAGGTGGCTACCAGCGTGGCGAAGAAACCCGTGCCCGGATTGTCGAGGCCGCGATCGCGGTGTTTGGCGAACGGGGCTACGAAGGCGCGTCCACCCGCGACATCGCCACCGCCGCGGGCGTGAATGCGCCCGCGATCCAGTACTACTTCGATGGCAAGGAAGGGGTGTACCTGGCGTGCGTCGAGCACTTGATCGCCCTGCTGTGGCTCAAAATGGGCGCCAGCGTGGAAGCGGCAGAACGGGCCCTGGCGGATGCGAACAGCAGCGATCAAGCGCTGATCGAGGCGTCCTTGGGCATTTTGGGCACCATAGTGTCGACGATCCAGGACAGCCCCCACACCAGTGCATGGCGCGCCTTTTTGGACAGGCACCAGGCAGGCCTGTGCCCGGAAAGCGCCACGCTTGCGTTCGAAGAACGGTTCAAGGCCCGCATCGGCGTGGCGATCCGCCTGCTGATCGCCCGCCTGGCAGGCTTTGCCGTGGAGGACCAGCGCACGGTGATCCATTCCATGGCCCTGTTCACCCAAGGCCTGGCCTTTCGGGTGCAAAAACCCAAGCTGCTCAGCGCGCTGAAGTGGACGCAGGTGGGTCAGGACGAAATGGAAGCGGTGCGCGACGTGGTGCTCAAACAGGCGCGCTTCACCCTCGAAGGGCTGGTGCGCGAGCGGGACTCGCGCCCGTCCTGAACATCAGCCTTTGGCCGCCAGCCCCAGGTGGCCACGCAGCGTGGTGTGCTCATACGCCCGGCGCAGATAACCGCGCCGCTGCAGGATCGGCACCACCGACTCGGTGAACTCGCTGAACGTGCCCGGCAGGTACGCGGGTGACACCACATACCCGTCGCAGGCGCCCTGCTCCAGCCAGTCGATCAACTGCTGCGCCACCCCTTCGGCGGTGCCCGCCAGTTGCGGCACGCGAATGCTCGACGCCATGATCGCGCCGTATTCACCCAGGGTGATGTCGCGTTCCAGCCGCAGCTTTTGCGCGATCACGTCCGGGGTGGCCGAGTGCTGCGCAATCTCATGCAGGCGGGTGTCCAGGCCGAACGGGGTGAAGTCGAAGTTCGACTGGGTGGACAGCGTGATAATCCCCAGCTCCGGGTTCGCCAGCGCGTTGTGCTCGTCGCGCTTTTTGATCGCCTCGGCCTCGGTGCCGCCGATAAAGGGCATGACGGCGGTGAGGATTTTGCACTCATTTACATCCCGGCCCTGGGCGCGCATTTGCCGGTGGATGTCCTCGCGAAACTCCAGCATGCGTTCCACCCGGCTGTTGATGCTGAAGATCACCTCGGCCCAGCGTGCGCCGAACTGCCGGCCGCGGCCGGATGCGCCCGCCTGGATCAGCACCGGCTGCCCTTGCGGTACACGCGGAATATTCAACGGGCCCTCGCACTCGAAATACGTGCCGTGGTGCTTGAAGGCGTCGATCTTGTTCGGGTCGGCCAGGATACCGCGCACCTTGTCCAGCAACAGCGCGTCTGGCTGCCAGCTGTTCCACAGCTTGAGCACCAGCTCCACAAACTCGTCGGCCCGTGCGTAACGCTGCTCGTGGGGCAAGTGCTGCGCGTGGCCGAACAGGCGCGCTTCACTGTCGTTCATCGAGGTGACGATGTTCCACGCGCTGCGGCCTTTGGAGAGGTGGTCCAGCGAGGCAATCGCCCGCGCCACGTGCGGCGGTTGGTAGTAGGTGGTGGAGCGCGTCAGCCCCAGGCCAATGTGCCGGGTGTGCCCGGCCAGCAGGCTCAGGATCGGCAGTGGGTCGAGCCGCGTGGCATCTTGCGCGCCCAGCTCAAAAGAGCGCGCCCGCGAGGCCCCGGCCTGGTCGCCGACGGCCAGGCGGTCGGCAAAAAACAGCAGGTCGAAACAGCCGTCTTCCAGGGTCTTGGCGATGTCGCGGTAGTAATCGGGGTCCAGAAAGTGGCCGTGGGTGTCCGGGTGGCGCCAGACCGCATGGCTGTGCACCACGGGGCCCGACAACATGAACCCCGCCAGCGCCATTTGCTTGGGCATGAAACGACTCCTCAGCGATTAAAGCGGGTGGTCGAACAAAGGCGCGACGTTATACGGCTGCTTGAGCAACTGCGCGCTGTAGAGAAAGTCCGACGTGGCCTGGGCGTCGCTGACAATCGTCGGCGAGATCGGCAACACCTTGATCGCGTCGCGCTTGAACCACACCTTGGCGATGTCGGGCGCCGACTGGTTGGCCTTGGCCCAGGCCTCGGCGTATTCGTCGACGTGGCTGTTGCTCCACACGCGGGCCCGGGTCAGGCGGGCGATGAAGTCTTTGATGAGCGGGCCTTTTTGCGCCAAGGCCGGTTCATACGCCACCACGTAGGTGGGCGCGCTCATCAGGCCCTTGGCATTGCGGATCAGGGTGCTGCCTTCTTTTTCCTGCAGCGACACGTAGGGCTCCCACGTACCGAACGCATCGATGTTGCCCTGGCTCAGCGCCAGGCTGGCTTCGGCCGGCAGCAGGAATTTGAAGTGCACGCTGTCACGCGGTACACCGGCTTCATCCAACGCCTTGTACGCCAGTTGCTGGCTCCACGAACCGTTCCAGATGGCGACGGTTTTGCCTTTGAGGTCGGCCACCGAATGAATGCCCGGGCGCGCCACAATGCCCACGCCGTCCAGGCTGGTCTGGGTGCTGGCGACCACTTTCACCGGCGCGCCGTTGGCGGCCAGGCTGATCACCGGCGTGTCGCCCACGATGCCCACATCCAACGCGCCGCTGGACACGGCCGAGGCCACCGGCGAGCCGGTGTTGAAGCGTTTGAAATCGATGTGGTAGGGCAAGTCCTTCAGCTCGCCGGACAGCTCCAGCACGATGCGGTTGGAAAAGAATTGATCGCCCACCGTGAGGGTCGGTGGCGTGGCCGCCCACCCCGCCGGGCTGTGCAGCGCAAGAGAAGCCAGGCCCATCAGGCCCAGGAGGTTTCGACGGTTGATCATGCAAGGACACCCACAGAAGTAAGGGCAAACTCGACCATCTGTAGGCATGCAGTCTGGTGGGAGCGAAGAGGTTCGGGACGGTCGCCGGGCTTGGCGCTGTTGGAAGCTAACGCAATAAAACCGCGCCCAATAATACTTTTAACGAATATCGATAAAACCGTATGGCAGCTCGATAGCTAATTTTCGTATTAAAAAATTGGCCGCCGCTGGGTTAGGGTGGCGTCACCAGACCACTGGGCCCCGCACTCGCATCAATCATCAGCACCTGCGCCCTTCCCCACGCAGCCCAGTAAGGTCCATCGCATGTCCACTCCCGATTTGAACATTTGGGGCGCCGCGCCCACGGCCCGCTACGAGCAACTGGCCGCACCGTTTCGCCCTTTGTTTGCGCAGATCGCCGCGCAAGCGGCCGAGGCCGACCAGTCGCGCACTAACCCGGCGGCGGTCATCCAGCAACTCAACGCATTGGGCCTGCCACGCTGGCGCTTGCCCGTGCAGTTTGGTGGCCACGACGCCACGCTGGTCGAGTTGTTCACCTTGCTCGCCGAACTGTCCGCCGCCGACTCCAACCTCACCCAGGCCCTGCGCGGGCACTTTGGGTTTTGCGAAGAAGTGCTGGCCGCCAAGCACCCCGAATGGCAAGCGCACTGGCTGGACACACTCGGCCAGGGCGCCCTCCTGTCGCCGGGCAGCACCGAGGTCGGCGGCCAGACCCGCGGCGAATTCGAAACCCGCCTGCACCGCGACGCCGACGGCACGCTGCGCATCAGCGGTAGAAAGTTCTACACCACCGGCGCGCTCTACAGTGACTTGATCAACACCATCGCCACCGGCGAAGACGGCGAGGTGTACAGCGTGGTGGTCAACCTCAAGGCCGCTGGCGTGCAGATCCTGGATGACTGGAACGGCTTTGGCCAACGCCTCACCGCCAGCGGTACGTGCATCTTTGATAACGCCGTGGTGGAGGACGAGCCACGCCCCGCCGATCACCGCTTTGGCCATGGCCAATCGTTCTATCAGCTGTATCACCTGGCGACCCTGGCCGGTATCGCCCGCCGCGCGGCGATCAGTGGCGCCGAAGAACTGGCCAGGCGCGCCCGTACGTTTTCCACCGGCAACGCCGACCAGGCCGCGCACGATGTGCAGCTGTTGCAAGTGATCGGCGAAGTCGCCAGCCAAGCCTATGCCGCGCAAGCCATTACCCAACAGGCGGCGCAGCGCCTGACGCTCACCGCGCACTACGTGGTCGGCCACGATGCGCCCCTGCGCGATGACGACGAACAGGTTGCCCTGGCCGAACTGGAAGTGTGCCTGGCGGTCAACCCGGTGGTCGACGCCACCCTGGCGGCCACCACCGCGCTGTTCGACGCCCTCGGCGCCAGCGCCACGGCCCGCGACAAAGCCCTGGACCGGCTCTGGCGCAACGCCCGCACCCTGGCCAACCACAACCCGCGGGTGTACAAGTCGCGCATTGTCGGCAACTACCTGGTCAACGGGTTGCTGCCACCGGCGCAGTGGCGGGTGGGCGTGGCCAAAAACTGAGGCTCAGCCCAGGCGCACCGATAACTCCACGTCCTCGCCCACGGCTACCGACAGGTAGCCGTTGCCGGGCGAGCGCACATACGCAAGGTAGTCGGGGCAGTAGTCGGTGTTGTCGGCCAGCACCACCGCGCCGGGCCGCAAGTGGTGTTCCAGCAGCCCGAGCACATCGCGGTAAAGCGCCTTGGCACCGTCCAGCAACACCAGGTCAATGGTATCGGGCAAGCCGCTGGCCAGGGTCACCAGTGCGTCGCCCGGGCGGATCTCCACCAGGTCGCTCACCCCGCCTTCAATCAGGTGCTCGCGCGCCAGGGCGATCTTGGCCGGCTCGAACTCGCTGCCAATCAATACACCGCCGCCGTTGTCACGCAGCGCCGCCGCCAGGTGCAGGGTAGACAGCCCGAACGAGGTACCGAACTCCACCATCGCCCGCGCCTTGCTGCTGCGCGCCAGCAGGTACAGCAACCGGCCGGTGTCCCGCGAGACGGGTAGCCACAGGTCCTTGAGCAATCCGTAAAGCGCCAGGTATTCGGTCTTGCTGCGCATCAGGCGTTCGCGTTCTTCGGTGCCTATTGCCGCCACCAGCGGGCTGGTGGCGGCGCTGGCCTGGGTGTAGAGGCGCTCGATCAGCGCGGCCATGGGGGTCGTTGTCAGGGTCGTCATAACGGGGGTTCCGTGAGGTTGAGCCCTGCTGGGTGCGGGGCTAATATGCGACTCATTCGTCGCATTAAAAGTATGCGAGTGATTCGTCGCATTCGCTATTCGCATTCCCCCAAGGCTCAGCCACCGCCCATGACCACACGCCCGACCACCCGGATTACCTCGCGCAAGCAGCCACAGCAGGCCCGCTCCACCGAGCTGGTCGCAGCGATTTTGCAAGCGGCCACTCAGGTTTTGGCCCAGGAAGGCGCCCCGCGTTTCACCACCGCCCGGGTGGCAGAACGAGCCGGGGTGAGCGTGGGCTCGGTGTATCAGTACTTCCCCAACAAGGCGGCCATTCTGTTCCGTTTGCAAAGTGATGAATGGCAGCAGACCTCGCAGATGCTCAGCGAGATTTTGCAAGACACCCATCAGCCGCCACTGACGCGCCTGCGCACCCTGGTGCACGCGTTCATCCGCTCCGAATGCGAAGAGGCGCAGATGCGCATCGCGCTAAGCGACTCAGCGCCGCTGTACCGCGATGCGCCGCAGGCCCATGAGGTGCGCGCCCAGGGGCAGCGAATCTTCCAGGCATTCATGCTGGAATGGCTGCCCCAGGCACCGCCGGAGCATCGCGAGCTGGCGTGCGACTTGATCCTCACCACCCTCAGTTCGGTGGGCAAGACGTTCTCTGGCAGCCCGCGAACGGCAGACGAAATTGCCCGCTATTGCGAGGCCATGACAGCGATGCTCGGCGCGTACGTGCACACCCTTGGCGGGCGCTGAGGCCGCTCACAGACACTCGCGAGCCACCCGGTTGGACACCCGCAGAAAGTGGATACCGATACGCCGCTGCGTTACTGCTTCAAAAACCCCGCCAGCACCTCTTTGAGCGTGACACGCCCGGTGCGCGGAACCCCTTCAAAGCAGATCCAGCCTGCGTTGAACCCGTCGAGCATCTGCATGCGCGGCAGCGGGTTGTTCATGCCCTGGGAATGGAACAGCGTTTGCCAGGTATCACGCGGCACTGCTTCCACGCGCACCGGCTGGCCCAGCAATTCGCCAAAGGTCTGGGCGATGAGCTGGGGGGTGACCGACTGGCTGGCTTCCAGCTCGACGATGCGCTTGCCCTGCCAGGTTTCACGCAACAGCTCGGCGGCGGTGCGGCCGACGTCGGCGGTGGCGATCATGGGCACCGGCTTGTCCAACGGTTGCAGGAAGCTTGGGATCACCCCACTGCGGGCGGCGTCGATGTCCCACTGGTGGTTTTCCATGAACCAGGCCGGGCGCAAAAAAGTGATCGGCAGGTCGAGGGTGCGCAGGCTGGTTTCCAGCAGTTGCAACTGGCTCAGCAGGTTGGGCTGCACCGCTTGCGCGCCGATGGTGGAGAGGCACACCACTTTGCCCGGGCGACTCGATGACAGCGCGTCATGAAAGTTGCCGATGAGTTCGCGGGTGGCGGCAAAGCCTTCCACCGGGTCGAAGTTGGGGGGCAGCAGGATGAATACCCCCTTGCTGTCCTTGAACGCCTGGCTCAGCGAGCGCTTGTCAGTGGCGTCGGCCACCGCCACGTCGCACCCCTGCAACGCCCAGGCTGCGCCTTTGTCGGCGTCGCGTACCACCACACGCACTTGCTCGCCAGCGGCCAGCAATGTACGTGCAACTGCAGCGCCGACTTGGCCGGTAACACCCATGATCGTGTACATCGTCAATCTCCCGTTTGGTGGCGACCCAATGCCGCCCTGAAGAAAGTATTGCGTTGAAGGCCCGCGAGTGCGATAGCATGGCCAGCATCACTTTCATGACGGAAAATCATCAATGGGCCTGGACGGGCGATTGGTCAGCGGCATAAGCGTGTTGTCGGCGGTGGTGGACAGCGGCAGTTTCGTCAAGGCTGCCGAGGCGCTGGACATGACCCAGTCCGGCGTGAGCCGGGCCATTGCGCGGCTGGAGGCCCAACTGGGTATCCGCCTGTTCGACCGCACCACGCGCTCGGTCACCCTGACCGACGAAGGTCGGCGCCTCTACGAAGGCGCCATGCCGTTGCTGACGGGGCTCGAGGAGCTGGCGAGCGCCGCCTCCGGCAGTGCCACGGCAGTGCGCGGGCGCTTGCGGGTGAACGTCGATCCCTATTTTTCGCGGTTGATCCTGGCCCCTGCGCTGGGCGACTTCATGGCCAGCTACCCCGAAGTCTCGCTGGACCTGGTGACCCGCGAACACCTGGGCGATCTGGTGGCCGACGGCGTGGACCTGGCGGTGCGGTTTGGCGAGCCACCGTCGTCCAACATGATCGGCCGCCAGTTGCTCAGGACCCGCGTGCTGACCGTGGCGTCGCCCGCCTACCTGGCCAAACACGGCCGCCCCACGCACCCCTCGGAGCTGGAAAACGGCCAGCACCTGTGCGTCGACTTTCGTGATTTTCAGACCGGCAAGCCGTTTGTGTGGGAGTTCCAGCGTGACAACGAGCGCCTGACCATCGCCACCCCCGAACGGCTGATCGTCAACGATGTGGGCACCCTGCACCGCATCTGCGAAGCCGGCCAGGCGGTGGCGCAAGTGCTGGAACTGGGGATCGAGCCGGCCCTGCGGGAGGGCCGGCTGGTGGAGTTGTTTGCCGACTGGCCGAACGAACGGTTCCCGCTGTACGCGCTGTACCCTTCACGCCACCTGCCACCCGCCAAGGTGCGGGCGTTTCTGGAGTTTGTGGTGGCCTTGAGTCGCTAGCCGCCCAGCGTCGCAAACCGCGCCTCAAGCGCATCCGGGCGATAGCCCGTGGCGCTGAACAGGTAGTCACGCGAGGCCTGCGCCTTCTGGCGCAGGTCGGTCATGTCCACCGCCAGTAACCGCCCCCAGCGCTTGCGCAACCGCCCCGCCACCATCACCGTGTCGACATCGGCGCGCTGGGCCATGTGCACCACATTGCCCACGGCGTTGTGAGACGGGAACACGCCAATGCCATCGGTACGGATCATGATCACATCCGCCTGCTTGCCGGGCGTGAGGCTGCCGATACGGTCTTCAAGCCCCATGCAGCGGGCACCGTCCAGCGTGGCCGCCTGCAAAATGGCACGCACATCAATGGGCTTAGCCGGGTGCGGGCCGCCCTGGCTGCGGCGGCTCTGCACGAAGCTGCGCTGTTGCAGGAAGGCGGCATGCATCTCGCCAAACATATCGCCGCCCTGCGCCGTGTCGATGTCGATACCCAACGCGGGGCGCAGGCCATGCTCGCGTGCGATCTGGTAGGGAAAGCCGCGGGTTTCCAGGGCGAACAACGCGTCCGAGCGCGGGTTGACGGTGACTTGCACCCCGGCCTCGGCCAGGATCTGCCAGTCGGTGTCGCTCAGGCGGCAGCAGTGGTTGAAAATGTTGTCGGCGCGCAGCAGCCCTTTGGCGTGCAGGGCGGGCAGCGGCGACTCGCCCTCGCCTGCAACGAACTCCGTGAGAATGCGCACACCCAGGTCCCGCGCCACGTGCCACTGATCGGCGTCGGGGATCTGGGCGAACAGGCCCACGTTCACCCGCGCCTGGTCCTCGCGCTTGAGGCGCTGCAGGTCGGCGGGCCAATGCTCTACCGCCAGCCCCACAGGCTTGCCCACCATGTGCAAGGCGCGCATGCCGGCGGCATCGAAGGCGGCCAGGGCGGCGTCGCTGTGCTGCGGGGTGAGGGTGTTGTGGGACGCATCGAGCACCGTGGTGATGCCAGCGTCCAAGCAGGACAGGCTGGTGAGCCAGGTGGCCACGTACATGTCCTGCGGGCGGTAGTGACGCCCCAGGGCCAGCGGGATGGCTTGCATGTAGTCGCCGAGGTTATCGACATTGGGCATCAGGCCGCGCAGCAGGCCCAGCCAGGCGTGTTGGTGAGGGTTCACGAAACCCGGCAGCACGATGCTGCCGGTGGCGTCGATCACGTCGGCACCGTCGGCGCTCAGGTCAGGCCCGACCGCGCGGATACGCGTGCCCTCCACCAACACATCGGCGCTGGAAAAATCGCCCAGGTGGGGGTCCAGGGTCAGGACGGTGCCGCCTTTGAACAGGGTGCGTTGCAGCTCGGGAGTAGGCATCGGGGTGTCCTTGCAGAGGTCAATGGCGGGCGTTTTACAGCGGTTTCATTAAGGTCATGCGCCGGGCAATCCGCCCAGGCTTTGCCACAGGGCGTGCACCTTGTCGGTCATGTTTTCGGGGCTGACGGGCGACAGCGGCACGGCAGTGTGGAACAGCTTTACGTAGATGATTTCACTGACATGGTTGACCTCCCCCGCCGCGTTCAGCTCGCGGTCCGAATACGGCACGATGCCCACCGGCGTGTAGTGGGCGCGCTCGATCAGGCGCTGGGCGGCGCGAGACTTGAGGGTGACGCTGTTGTAGACCATCGCAAAGCCCATGTGCAGCGCCAGCGCGTCCATGATGTACAGCATGAAACTCGACGCGCCGGTGCCACGGTGGTCGGGGTGGCAGGCGCCCACGCGGTTGTAGAGCACGTGGTTGTCGGGGTTCTTTTGCAGGGCCACGGCCGCGACGATTTGCCCGGCGTAGCGGCCGACGAAGATGATCACGTCCCTGTCGACCTCCCCGGCCAGGCACACGCTGGCGGCGTAGTAGGCCGGGTCACAGAAATAACGCGCCGTGCCCACGGTGATGTCGGGATACCAGCGACGAAAGTTGGCGCAGACCTGGGCAATGTCCCGGCGCTGCAAACGTTCCCATTCATAGGCCGGTGGCGACAGCGGGTCGGGCGGCAAGTGGTCAAGCTCCGGCCAGGGCATCATGAGCAAGTTCTCGTGGCGGGCCGTCCCTGGCGATGGTGGCGGTTACCAGGGCAACGTGGCGCCGTGGCGCTCGATGAACTTAAGGCCAGGAACACCGGCCTGCTGTTGCAAGGTGGTCACGACGAACGGAATGCTCTGCTCGATGCTCAGCACCGCATTGGGGCCGCCCATGGCGGTGCGCACCCAGCCCGGCGCCACCAACCGATACGCCAGCGTGTCGTCTTGATGACGCGCACAAAACGCTTTCATCAGCATGTTCAGCGCGGCCTTGCTGGCACTGTAGAGTTCCCACACGCCGGGGTTGGCGCCGATGCTGCCCAGCTCCGATGACATCACCGCCACCACGCCGCCCTGTTCGAGCTGGCCGTGGAACAGTTCCACCACGCGCAGGGGGCTGAGGGCGTTGGTGAGCAGCATGTCGACGAAGTCTTGCTCGTCGACTTGCAGCGTCGACAGCTCATTGGCCTTGCAGATGCCAGCGTTGACAAACAAGGTGTTCAGCCGCACCCCGCTCAAGCGGGCCTGGAGTGCGCGCACCGAGGCCAGGTCGGCGATGTCCACGTGTTCCAGGGCCAGTTGCGCGGCGTACTGCGCCTTGAGCGCCTCAAGTGCTGCGCAATCGCCACGGGAGGTGGCGATCACCTGATAGCCCCGTGCGCAATATTCTTCGGCCAGGGCCAGGCCCAGCCCGCGGGACGCGCCCACGATCAAACAGGTGTTGCTACTCATGCAGGGTTGCCTCAACGCTCAGTGATCAAGTGAGCGGCAGTGAACCATTGCGGCTCACGGGGCTTCAATGACGCACCGATCATGAGAGATATGACCGGCAATCAAGGATCCCCCCGCCTCGTTTACCCGCGCTCTATCAGCGCGCGAACACCCGCCCAGGCCGTCTTCTGCGCAAAAAGAGGCCCAGGCCGGTGCTCGGCCCAACCATACGTTTGGCGTATCCTTTCGTTTCGTTATTCGTAATTTACCTATCACTTGCCCTCTGCAAGGCTGGCACCTCAATCACAACAGGGGCCGCCCCGATGACACCCTCCGCTGCACTTGAACGTTTGTCCGCACTGGACACCAACACCGTCTCCGACGCGCTGGATTTTCTTCAGCTCAGCGGCGCCGTGGTCGGGATCCGGCCGTTGTGGAACTGCCCCAAGGTGGTCGGCCGCGCCAGCACCGTGAAGCTGGGCCCCAAGACCGGCGACGCCCCCACCGTGCACCTGATTTCGCCGGTGATCGACGCCATCTGCACGCAAGACCGCGTGTTGGTGATCGCGGGCGGTATCGAGGGGATTTCCTGCTGGGGCGACATCATTGCCAACGCAGCCGTGGCGAAGAACATCCGTGGCACGGTGATCGACGGTTTCAGCCGTGACATCGACGGCAGCGAGTCCATTGGCTACCCGGTGTACGGGCGCGGCGTGACCATGATCAGTGCCCGCAACCGCGTGGTGCAGGTCGACTCGGGGGTGGCCATCGACGTGGCCGGTGTGAGTGTGAACGAAGACGACTACGTGATCGCCGACCGCTGCGGCACGGTGTTTATCCCTGCTGCGCGTATCGAGGCGGTCCTGGACCTGAGCGAGCGCATCGCCCGTCGTGAAGCCGGCATGGTGGACGCCGTGCGCAGCGGCCGTTCGGTCGCCGATGTGATGCATGACAGCCAATTTGAAGCCATCCGCGTGGAGACTGCCCAATGAACCTTGAAGATCAGCAACTGGTTGCCCTGTTTGAAGGCCTGGACACCCCCGGGGTGTCGGATGCCATGGACAAACTCGGCATCCCCGGCCAATGCCTAGGCGTGATGCCGCTGGACAACTACACCGGCACCGTCGTGGGGCCGGCGTTTACCGTGCAGTACGTGTCGGCGAACACGCCGCCGGGCTCAGTGGGCGATTTCATCGAAGACGTCACCCCAGGAGACGTGGTGGTGATCGCCAATAACGGGCGCACCGACTGCACCGTGTGGGGCGACATCATGACTCAATACGCGGGCCTGCGCGGTATCGCTGGCACCGTGATCGACGGCGTCTGCCGCGACGTGAGCAAAGCGCTGGGCGATGGCTACCCGATGTTCACCAAGGGCCGCTACATGCGCACCGGCAAGGACCGGGTCGAGGTGCTGTCGGTGAACCAGCCGGTGTCGATCAGCGGCACGCGTGTGTGCGCCCGCGACATCGTGGTGGCCGACGCCAACGGCGTGCTCGTGGTACCAAGGGCCCGCGCCGCCGAGGTGGCCGAGCGGGCGCGTCAGATTGAAGCGGTAGAGACGCAGATCCGCACGCAGATCGAGTCGGGCAAGACCCTCAAGCAAGCGCGTGAAGCCCTGGGTTATCACACCCTGCAACGCAGGGAGGCATGAGCATGCTCAGCGACCTGCAAGCGCGCATCAAAGTGCTGGGCTCATCGACCCTTTACGAAGCCAGCGGCGTTGCCTGCGCCGTGGACCCGGCGATCCGCCCGGTGTGGGACGGCGCCTTTATCGCCGCCCCCGCCTACCCGCTGGAGTGCTCGCCGGGTGACAACCTGTCGATTCATATCGCCATGGAGCGTGTGCCACGCGGCAGCGTGCTGGTGGTTGCGACCGGCAATCACCTGGCCGGTTACTGGGGCGAAGTGCTCACCGTGGCCGCCGAGGCGGCAGGCGTGGTGGGCCTGGTGATCGACGGCGGCGTGCGCGATATCGCCGCCCTCGCCGCGCGCAAGTTCCCGGTGTTTGCCCGGGGTATTTCCATGAAGGGCACAGTCAAGGCCAGCTCGCCGTCGGTGGGCCAGCCATTGAACTTCAACGGTGTGCAGGTGGCCGCAGGCGACCTGGTGGTGGCCGATGACGACGGCGTGCTCATCCTGCCTCAGGGCCTGGTGACCCAGACCCTGGCCAACGCCCAGGCCCGCGCCGACAAAGAGGCCGAGATGATGAGCGCCCTGAGCCAGGGCCGCTCCACTCTGGAGCTGATGAACCTGACGCAATGGAGAGCCCGTCATGACGCCTGATATCCAGCGACTCAACACGCGCCTGGCCCAGGCGCAACCGTCGGCCACCTACCGCATCATCGACCGCGTGGCCGCGCGCCGCGCCGAGGGCGCCACGATCATTTCGCTGTGCGCGGGCGAGCCGGATTTCGACACCCCCGAGCACGTGCGCCAGGCCGGTATCGACGCGATCAACCAAGGATTTACCCGCTACACCCAGGTGGCCGGTGTGCGCGGGCTGCGCGAAGCGGTGGCGGCCAAGTTTCGCCGCGAGAACGGCCTGGACGTGAGCTGGCAGGACACGATCATTTGCAGCGGCGGCAAGCAGGTGATCTACAACGCCCTGGCCGCCACGCTGAACGAAGGCGATGAAGTGATCGTGCCCGCCCCCTACTGGGTGAGCTACCCGGAAATGGTCGAGCTGTGTGGCGGCACCGCAAAAATCATCGCGTGTGACCACCAGGATGGCTTCAAGCTGTCGGCGCAGGCGTTGCACCAGGCCATCACCCCGCGCACCCGCTGGCTGATCCTCAACTCGCCCTCCAACCCCACCGGCGCGGTGTACAGCCAGGCCGAACTGAATGCACTGGCGCAGGTGCTGCTGGACCATCCCCACGTGTTGGTGCTGGCAGACGACATCTATGAACACCTGCTGTTCGACGGCCAGGTGTTCCATACGCTGGCGCAGGTAGAGCCTGCCTTGGCCCCGCGCGTGCTGACCATGAACGGCGTATCCAAGGCCTACGCCATGACCGGCTGGCGCATCGGTTTCGGCACCGGCCCACGCTGGCTGCTCGAGGCCATGGAAAAACTCCAGGGCCAGCAGACCTCGGGCGCCAGCGCCATTTCCCAACACGCCGCGATTGCCGCGTTGGCGGGCCCGCAAGACTTTATCGGCCAGTCTCGCGCGGTGTTCCAACGACGCCGCGACCTAGTGGTCGCCCACCTCAACGCCACTCCGGGCCTTGAGTGCCTGAACCCCTCGGGGGCGTTTTACGTGTTTGCCTCGTGCGCCGGGCTGCTGGGGCGCACCACCCCTGCCGGGACGGTGCTGCACACCGATGAAGACGTAGCCCTCGCCCTGCTCGACGAAGCCAATGTGGCGGTGGTGCACGGCAGTGCCTTTGGGCTCGCGCCTTATCTGCGCATTGCCTATGCGCTGGATGACGCGTCGCTGCTGCGGGCGTGCGAGGCGATCAGGCAGTTTTGTGGGTCGCTGGTGCCACCTGAGGTGGGGATAGCCGGTTAGTCGGGGCGACGAACGAGACGTTCACCGCTGGAGAAAGCTGGGAGCGGCCCCTCAGCCTCGGACCATGCCCACCGCATGTTCCGAGGCCCCGGCATTGTTCAATTGTCGCCGAAATTGCTCCGGCGTCGTACCACACTCCCTCTTGAACATCGCGATAAACGCAGAGGAGGTGCTGTAGCCGAGCGCGAGCCCTACAGCCTCCACCGTGGTTGCAGCAGCGGGTTTTGAGCGCTCGGCAGGTAGCTGGTGAGCACCTGTGTTTCTTCCAGCAGGTCGAGCAGGACCTGCGCCATGCGTAACGTTTTATCGGTGCCTGCCGTGTCCAAACCTGGCCTCATACCGCAAACGAATAGTCGGTATACCCCCGCTCGCCCGCGCTATAGAACGTCTCGCGGTCATACAGGGTCAACGGCAGCCGGTTGCGCAGGCGCATCGGCAAGTCCGGGTTGGCGATGAACGCGCGGCCAAAGGCAACCATATCGGCCTTGCCGCTGGCCAGCAGCGCCTCGGCGGTAGGCCCGCTGAAACCACCGGCGGCGATCAACGTGCCCTTGAAAATATGACGCAAGTGTTCGACGGCCACGGGGCCTGCATATTCGTCTACGGTTTCAGTGCCGCTGATGCGCGGCTCAATGACATGCAGGTAGGCAAGGTCCATGTTGTTCAATCGAGCAGCAAGGTAACCAAAGGTGGCCCTGGGGTTGCTGTCAAACATTGAACCAAAACGGCTGCTGGGGCTGATACGCACGCCGACCTTGCCCTTACCCCACACCGAGAGCGCGGCTTGGGTGATTTCGAGCATGACCCGTGCGCGGTTTTCGACCGGGCCGCCGTAGGCGTCGGTGCGTTGGTTGGTGCCGTCTTGCAGGAACTGATCCGGCAGGTAGCCGTTCGCGCCATGGATCTCCACGCCGTCAAAGCCTGCGTCCAATGCCCGCTTCGCAGCGTTGCGAAACTGCTCGACGATGCCCGGGATTTCACTCAAGGCCAGCGCTCGCGGCCTGCCAAAGGCTACGGGCCTGCGTTGCCGTAGGCCTCACCTTGGGCCTGGATAGCCGACGGTGCCACCGCGGCGCCGCCACCGGGCTGAAGCGAGGCATGCGATTGGCGACCGGCGTGCCACAGGTGCAGGAACATCCGCCCCCCTTTACCGTGTACGCCAGCGACAACGTTGCGCCAGCCCTCAACCTGGGCCTGGGTATAAATGCCCGGCGCATGCGCGTAGCCATAGGCGTTTCTGGAAACCGGCGACGCTTCAGAAATGATCAACCCACCGTCGGTCGCGCGCTGGGCGTAATACTTCGCCATCAGCTCACCCGGGACGCCCCCCGCGCCTGAACGCAGGCGGGTCATGGGCGCCATGACGACGCCGTGTTTGAGGCGATAAGGCCCCACAGTGATGGCAGAGAACAAGGGGTTCATCATTGGTTGTGGCAAACGCGAAAACTTGCAGCACGAGTGAATACCTCTGGCGATTAAGGGGCATGCGTGTTGTTCCGAAGCCTGATGACCGGCCGAAAAAATTTTGCACGCCCTGCGGCATTACCGGCAGACTGTTTTAGGTGATATGACTCATTCCGAGGAAGAATAAGATGGATCGGCTGGCGGCAATGGAAACCTTTGTCTATGTGGTGCAGACGGGTTCTTTTTCTGCGGCGGCCAAGCGCCTGAACGTGGGACAACCGGCTGTTTCAAAAACCATTGCGCAACTGGAGGACCACCTGGGCGTACGCTTGCTTACGCGCTCCACCCGCGGCTTGTCCCCGACCGAGGCGGGCACCCTGTTTTTTGAACAGGCCAAAAAAGTCATCGATGGCGCCCACGAAGCCGAACGGGCGGCGCGTGGCGAAGCGGCCGGGTTGACGGGGACCTTGCGGGTGTCTACGACGGTGACGTTTGCCAGGTTGCACATCCTTCCCCACCTGGGACACTTCCTGGACCTGCACCCGCAGCTGGATGTTGATGTGCGGCTGGACGACCGGTCCATGAACCTGATTGAAGAAGGCGTGGACGTTGCCCTGCGAATGGGCCACCTCAGCGACTCCAGTTTGACGGCCAGGAAAATTGCCCAGAGCCCGCGCCGGGTCATCGGCACCCCCGCTTACTTCGAGCGCTATGGCATCCCCACCTCACCGGCAGAACTGGTGGACCACGAGGCCGTGATCTATGCGATGGGCGGCGGCGGTACAGCGTGGGTGTTCAAGAAAGACGCAGAGCAGGTGCCAGTCACGATCGGCGGCCGCATCCGGGTGAATGCGGCCGAGGGCGTACGTACGGCGGTCTTGTCCAACTACAGCCTCACGCTGTCTTCGCAATGGATGTTTGCCCCCGAGCTGGCGAGCGGCGAAGTGGTGTGCGTGCTGCAAGACTGGGAACTGCCGGCGCTGGACCTGTGGGCAATCTTCCCGACGGGACGCATGGCCAGTGCCAAGGCCCGCGCCTTTGTCGCTTATGTGGAGCAGCTTTTGGGGACCGGCGCTACCGCTCCCCCTTGAAGGCATTCCCCCCTCGAAACCGATGTGCGCGGGCTGGCCCGCGATGGCCCCACAGCCACCGCGTCCGGCCAGAAAACCCGCGCCCGTTTCGAGCGCCGCTGGCCGTTAACTCAACGTGAACTTGCCGGTCGAGAATTCGACCGACACATTCAGCCGCCCTTCATTGACCAACCACGGGCGCACGGAAAACGTGCGTGCGCCGCACTGATGCATAGGGTCTTGGGCGGCTATTTCCTTGGCGTGTTGAATCGAGGTGGCGCGGATGATGAACAAGCCGTCGCCGTCCCAGTACTGCTCGTCATCACTCCAATGCGGCCTCAGGCGTGATAGATCATTGACTGGCGCTCACGCGCTCACGGCGGCAGTTTTTGGACGCAAGTCCCAGGGCGCTCAGCTCGCCCAGGGCCTGGCGTTGGTGGCCAGGCGTGGCATCGACACTCGACGGTAGGAGCATCACCGCCACCCGCGCCGTCGGTTGTACGGCCAATGCGCGCAGCACTGCCATCCCCAACTCGCCAGCGCCCATCACCAGGATAGGGTCGGTCGCAGCTGAAATGGCGGCTTGAGAATGCCGAGGGGTTTCGGGCGGCGCGGGGGCATTTTGCCGCATGGGAACAGCCGGCGCTGCTGTTGGCGGACCTGCGGGACTTCATTGCCACGGTCACGCGTTGACCCGTGCGCCGGGGCCAGTGGCAAACGCTGGCCTTTTTTATAAACGCCGCGATTAAAATCTAAACGCAGCGCAGCACTTATCCGTATTCCTCGGGTCAATAACCCCCGCTCGCACGCTTGTCTCTCATTTTTCCTCTGAAGATTTAACGCATGAACCTACGCAACCTTGCCGTGGGGCTGTCAGCCCTTGCCCTGCTCTCCACTGGCGCACACGCCCGTGGCCTGCTGGACCTCATCACCCCTCCTGCCACACACCAGGAACACGCGCCTCGTTCAGGCTCGATCAGCCAGAGCGCGGCGCTCGGCCTTTACTCCAGCCAGGAACAACGCGCCTCGTTTGACGGCTGCGCCGCCCTGTTCCCAGCTGCACAACCGATCAACACCGCTACCGTACCCGCCAGCATGAAACCCATGGCGCTGTGCTCCGACCACTTCGCGGTGCTGTATTCGCAAACCAGCAAGACCCCGCTGGTGGTGGTCGAGCGTCTGAATGCAGGCCAATTGCAGGCGGCCAAGGGCGAGGAGCGCACCAACCAGTTCTACCCGGACCCGCGCATCCCCAAGGGCGCACGCGCCGAGCTGAGTGACTACCGTGGCCAGCATCCGGCCATGGACCGTGGCCACCAATCCCCGGCCGCCGACGCCCCCGACGCCAACGCCATGGCGCAGTCCTTCGCGTTGTCGAACATGGTCCCGCAAGACCCCACCAACAACCGTAAGATCTGGAGCAAGGTCGAGGCCGACGTCAGAAAGTTCGCCCTGCGCGCCGGTGGCGACGTGTATGTGTTTACCGGCCCGCTGTTCGATCAGGGCTATACCACCATCGGCGACAACCAGGTCTGGGTGCCGACCCGCCTGTTCAAGCTGGTGTACGACGCCTCGTCCAAACGGGCCTGGGCGTACGTACTGCCCAACGCCGAAACCCGCATCGAAAAACCGATGGACTATGCCGCGTTCGTCAAAGCCACCGGGCTCAAACTGCTCGGCAATCTGCCGGTGAGCGGGTCGGTGGGGCGTACCTGAGCATCGCCGTGGACCGCTACAATGCAGCCCACTCGGCACGGTGCTCCAGCAAAAAGTCCACAAACGCCCGCACCCGATGCGGCAGGTAGCGCCCGTGGGGGTACAGCAACGTAAAGGGCCGTGAGCGTCCGCTGTAAGGCTGCAACACCTCCACCAGGCTGCCGTCGGCCAGTTCCTCCTCGACGATGAACTTGTAGGTCTGAAACAACCCGGCGCCGTGTTTGGCCAGGGTCACACCGCCCAGTACATCGTCTGAGCAGCTGTAGCCCGCTTCGCCGGAGAACTCACACTCCTTGCCCCCGTCCTGGAATAACCAGGAGATGCGTCGGCCGCTGCTGGGCAATTCGTACTGGATGCATTCGTGGTCGGGTAACTCGTCGAGGGTCTGCGGGGTGCCGGCGCGTTGCAGGTAGGCCGGGGTGGCCACCACCACCAGTTTGGCGTCTTCCAGCAGGCGTGCGATCAGGCTGGAGTCGGGCTGGGCGCGCACGCGGATGGCCAGGTCGTAGCCCTCGGCGACGAAGTCGATGTTGCGGTTGCTGATGTGGATATCCACGCTGACCTGCGGGTACAACGCGCGAAACCTGGGCAGCAGCGGCAGGATGCGGTGGTGCCCGTAGGTGGTCGGAATACTGATGCGCAGCAGCCCGGACGGCACCGACTGGGCGCCCATCATTTCTTGCTGGGCTTCCACCAGTTGGGTCAGCGCCTGGCGGCACTGCTCGAAAAAGGTCCGCCCGCCATCGGTCAGGCGGATGCTGCGGGTGGTGCGCACAAATAACCGCGAGCCCAGGCGCTCTTCGAGCCGCGAGATGCTGCGGCTCACCGCCGCGGGCGTGACCCCGGCGATCTGCGCGGCGGCGGTAAAGCTGCTGGCTTCGGCGGCCAGGCAAAACAGTTCGATGCTGCCTAGCTGCAAATCTTCAAAATGCCGTTTCATGATTGATTACACCAAGTATCAACTCAAATATCCGCTGCCATATTTATCAGCATCCGCCACATAAATACAGTGGAGACGTTGCGCAACACCCCCCTTCTTTTCACAGCGGAATGCCCCATGAAAACAACCACGCTCAACACGTTGGCGGCGCTTGTGTGCGCGACGGTCTTTTTGTCCACCCAGGCCCTGGCGCAATCACCTGCGGCCCGGCCCCAGGCCTCGGCCGCCAGCACGGCAGCGGCAAAAATTCGCCTGACCAAAAAGACCCCGGCCTACTGGGAAGTGACCTTTGCCAACCCGCCCCTGAACATCGTCGGGCCCAGCGAAGTGCGTGAACTGGTGAGCATCGTCGACCAGATCGAGGCCGACCCCACCGTGCAGGTGGTGGTGTTCGACAGCGCGGTGCCGGACTATTTCATCGCCCACTACGACTTGCTCAAACCGCTACAAGACTCCACCGGCATGGCCCCAGGCCCCACCGGCATGCACCCGGTGCCCGACCTGATGGTGCGCCTGGCACGCCTCAATGTGGTCACCATCGTGTCGATTCGTGGCCGCGCCACCGGTATTGGCAGTGAGCTGGCGCTGGCGGCTGACATGCGCTTTGCCAGCCGCGAAAAAGCGGTGTTGTCGCAATTTGAAGTCAGCGCAGGTTTCGTCGCCGGTGGTGGCCCGATGGCGCGCCTACCTCGGCTGGTGGGCCGGAGTCGGGCGCTGGAGATCCTGCTGGGTTCGGACGATATCAACGGCGACCTGGCCGAGCGCTACGGCTATGTCAACCGCGCCTTGCCGGATGCCGAGCTGGACGGTTTCGTCGATGGCTTGGCGCGGCGCATCGCAGGCTTTGACCATCAGGCCCTGATCGACACCAAGAAACTGGTGAACCTGGCCAGCCTGCCGCCCGATGCCGAAATGCAGCCAGGCTGGGACGCGTTCATCACCTCGGTCCAGCGCCCGGGCGCCCAGGCACGGCTCAAGTCGCTGGTGGGCAAAGGGCTGCAAACCCCGGGTGACATCGAGAAACACCTGGGTCGGCATGCGGCCGAGTACCGGCCATAACCCTGCCCGTCAACAGCGGCGCCGGCCTGCCAGCGCCGCCGTTTTACCGCGCGACTATCAAGCGGTCTGCTTGAGACGACCGGCGATGGTCGCCACACGCTCACCGTACAAGCGTGCGGTCTTGATGTCGCCGTCCGGAATCGCCGACGCGTCGGCATCCGACGGCGCCTGCACCAGCAGCCCCACCGAGCCGCCCAGGTTGTTCACGTCATTGCGCGTGGCCGCCAGGGTGTTGGCGGGCAGCAAGCCCAGGCTCACCCAGATGCCGCCGTGCTGCGATGCCAGGGTTTGCAGGCCGATCAGCGTGACCTGCTTGTCACCGTTGAAACTGGCGCTCACGGTGAAGCCGCCAAACACCTTGTCTTGCCATGCCCGGGTGAACCAACACTTGGCGGTGGCGTCGGCGAATTTCTTGAACTGCCACGCACTGTTGGCCATGTAGGTCGGTGTGCCAAAGATGATGCCGTCGGCCGCGGCAAGCACGTCCCAAGCGTCGTCGGGCACGTTGCCGTTTTCGTCGATTTCCACCAGTTGCGCATTCGCGCCTTCGGCCACGGTTTGGGCCACGCGGCGGGTGTGGCCGTAGCCAGAGAAAAACACCACTACTGTCTGGGTCATGTGCAAGGGTCCTGTCAGAGGTTGGGCAAATGGAGTAAATATACTGACCAGTCGGTTTGACCTTCGTCAAGGGGGCGCCCTAAACTCTTTTCAAATAATTTCGGGAAAGGAGGCACGCCATGGGGCGACCCTCACGTAAAGACGACTTGCTCGCAGCGGGCATCGAGGTGTTGCATCGCCACGGGTATGCGGGCTCTTCCGTCGACGCCATCGTCGAGCAGGCCGGCATGCAAAAAGGCTCTTTTTTCGGCCATTTCGGCTCCAAGGAAGCCTTTGCCAACGAAGCGCTCAAGGGCTACTTCAAGCAATGGACCGAGCACGCGGCAGCCCTGATGGCTAACCCGGCGCTGTCGGTGTGGGAGAAGTTTGCGGGGCTCAACAGCCTGTCGACTGGCGGTGGCGGCGAGCACACGCTGCACTACGGCTGCCTGATCGGCAACCTGGCGGCAGAAATGTCCACCCGCTCAGAAGACGTGCGCGGCACCCTTGTCGCGTTGTTCGAGCAGTGGGCGGCGCCCTATGCGCAGATGGTGCGCGAGGGGGTGGCCAACGGTGAGTTTCGTGCGGGCCTGAACCCTGAAAGCACCGCGAATTTCATCGTCAACACGCTGCAAGGCACCGTGCTGCGGGCCAAGGTGGAACGCTCGGTCGACCCGTTGGATGACTACGTGGCGCTGGTTTCAACGCTGCTGCGCGCCGGGGCCTAAAGCAACCCGGCGCGCCGCCCATTACGCGCTCGCGGCCTTGAGCACCCGCTCACGCACCCACTCCCACACCTGCGGGTTCTGCAAGTGTGGCGGGCGCTCGCCGCGCAGCACGGCGATGATCTGGTTGGCCGATGACACCGCCACGTTCCGGCGCCCGCCGTGGGTGACGCCTGCCGTGTGAAAGGTGGCGACCACATTTGGCAGGCTCAGCAACGGCGCGTCGTGGGCCGGGGGTTCGCAGGCCCACACATCCAGCCCCGCCCCGCTCAGATGGCCTTTGCTCAGCGCCTGGAACAACGCCGCTTCGTCATGAATACCGCCGCGCGCCGTAGAGATGAACACCGCGCCGGGCTTCATCGCCGCGAACTGCTCGGCGCCCATCAGGTGGTGGGTGTCGGCATTCAGCGGGCAATGCAACGACACGTAGTCACTGCGCGCCAGCAACACGTCCAGTGCCACGGGCTGGGCGCCACGGGCGCGGATCTCGTCGGCGCTCAGGTGCGGATCGTACGCCAGCACCTCAAGGCCAAAACCCTCGGCGATACGGGCCACACGCCGTCCGATTTCACCCAGCCCGATCAGGCCCAGGGTGTTGCCATGGATCTCTTCGCCCATCAGGTCTTCACGGCTGAAACCGCTCTGGTGCCGCAGCCGCCCGTCGGACTCGACGATGCGTTTGACCACCGCCAGCAGCAAGCCAAACATGTGCTCGGCCACCGAATGGGCATTGGCCCCGGCCTGATTGACCACCGCGATGCCCGCGCGGGTGCAGGCCGCCAGGTCCACGGTGTCAAAGCCTGCACCGCCGGACGACACGCACAGCAAGTCAGGGCATTGCTGGATCAGCGCCTCGTTGACGAACCACGGCGACGGCAGTTCATCCTTGGCCGCCGACACATGGTAAGCATGGGCCTGGCGCAGGCCCGCCAGGGTGCGCGCATCGTCACCCCGATATGGCAGCACCTGCAGCGCCAGGTGTTCCTGGCCACCGACCCGTTGGTCGAACGCGGGGCTGATCCACAGATCAAGCCGACGAACCTGCAAAACGCGCGACGCGACGCTCATACGCAATCCTTCAAAAAAGTGGGGGGAGTCAGGGCTTGGCGCGGGGCTCGATCATGGTCAGCACGATCACAAAGGTGATCAGTGAGCTCAGGCCAAGAAAGCCGAAGACGTAGTTCCAGTTGAAACTGTCCAGCAACAGGCCCACCACGAACGGTGCGAACGCCCCGCCCAGCGAGCCGCCGGTGTTGACGATGGAAGACGCGAACGGCACGCGCTCCTTGTTGACCAGGCCCATGCAGTACACCAGGAACGTGGAAAACCCGATGTTCAACAAAATGCCGGCCAGCAGGAACACGCCCGCCAACAGCGCCGGATCAGCTGGTGATTCCAGCAGCACGTACATCATGAACACGGTGGCCAGCGAGCTGATCAGCATGGCGGGCTTGCGGCGCTTGTCGAACACCCGGTCCGACAGCCAACCGCCCAGGATATTGCCGATGACCGCGCCCACCCACGGCGCTGCGGCCACCGCGCCCATCTTCATCACCGAGTACTGCTTGACGGTGATCAGGTAGGTGGGCACCCAGGTCATGATCGAATACGTGATGCCGACCATCATGAAATAGCCGATGGCGCAGGCCCACACGTCCCACGACATCAGGATGCTTTTGTTGGTGGCCAGCAGCGCCACCTCGCGGGTGCGGATCAGCTTGTCCACCCACCCCGGCATACGCACCCCGTGCCGTGCAGCGGCCTGGCCCTGGGGCTGGGTGCCCTGGATGTGACGCACTTCACTGGCCGACACGTGCGGGCTGTCCGCCGGGTCGTCCTTGACCAGCCACCACCACAGCAGCGCCACGAAAAACCCCGGCACGGCAAAGAAGTAAAACACCTCGCGCCAGCCATAGACGTGCACGATCCAGGCGCACAGCGGCGGAACCAGCGCCGGGGCCACCTTGATCGACGACATGAAGATACCGGTGGCCAGGCCCTTCTCGCTCGGCGGGAACCAACGGTTGATGATCGAGACGATGCCGATGTTGATCGGCCCTTCCGCCGCGCCCAACAGGGCACGCGCCAACTTGAGGTGCAGCACGCTGGACGTAAAACCGATCAGCAAGGTGGCCAGGGAGGTCAGCACCAGGGAGCCGGTCAACAGTTTGCGAATGCCAAAGCGGCCAAACAGGTAGCCCGCCGGGATCTGCACCAGGGCGTAGGTCAAATAGAACAGGCTGGCCAGCGCACCGATGTCGGTGTTGCTCAGGTGGTATTCCTCCTTGATGAACGGCACCACCACGCCAATGTTGGCACGGTCGGCTCCCGCGACCATGTAGGCAAGGAAAAACAGGGCTGCCACCACCCACCGGAAACGGCTGGTCGGTTTGTGTTCGGCGTTCATCGGGTCACCGTTTTTATTGGACTTATGGTCGGCCACCTCAGGAGCAGATACTCATGACGGTAGGCCGTGCGCCGGATATTGCCGAGGAATTTTCAGTAGACATAGGGATATTGCGTGAACTAAAAATATTCCAAATACAGATGAGAGCGCCCAAATGGCCACCTTCACACAACTCGAAGCCCTGGTGGCCGTGGTCGACCACGGCACGTTCGAGGGCGCGGCCACCCGCCTGGGGCTGGTGCAATCGGCGATCACCCGGCAGATCCAGGACCTGGAACACTGGCTGGGTTTTGCCCTGTTCGACCGCAGCGGGCGCAGCGCCAAACCCACCCCGCAGGCCGCCGAGGTGGTGGCGCAGGCGCGGCAAGTGTTGCTGCAACGCGAGATCGTGTACGACTGCCTGATCGGCCCCGAGGTGCTCAGCCGCACGTTGCGCATCGGCATCACCGAACTGAGCGCACTGACGTGGCTGCCCCGGCTGGTCCAGGCGATTGCCGCGCACTACCCCAAGGTGCGTATCGAGCCGGAAGTGGAACTGAGCGTGCGCCTGCATGCCTTGCTCGTGGCGGGCCAGGTGGACGTGATCGTGGTGCCCGACGCGTTCAACTCCAACGGCCTGGTCAAAGTGCCGCTGGACCAGGTGCACAGTTACTGGTTCTGCGCCCCCGGCCTGCTCGACCACCGCCGCACCTTGAGCCTTGCCGACCTGAGCGGCTGCACCTTGCTGACCCAGGGCAAACTCTCCGGCTCCGGCCTGCTGGTGGACCAGTGGCTGGCCACGCACCAGACCGGCTCGCGCGCGCACATCCCGTGCAGCAGCCTCGCGGCACTCGTGGGCCTGACCGTGTCGGGCCTGGGCGTGACCTACCTGCCCGACTCCACCGCCGCCTCGCACGTGGCCAGCGGGCAGTTGGTCAAGCTTGCGGTGGAGCCGCCCTTGCCCGTGACGCCCTATGTGGCCCTGGCACGCGCCGACTGCTACAGCCCGTTCCACCGGCATGTGATCGAGCTGATGAGCGCCCACTGCGACCTCCACCGCCCTTACCACGCGAGCGCGCCCACATGATCAATATCAAGCAGATCGAAGCGTTCTACTGGACGCAAAAACTGGGCACCTTGCAGCGCGCCGCCACGCGCTTGTTCATCACCCAGTCGGCCGCCACCAAGCGCCTGCAAGCGCTGGAAAAACAAGCCTGCCTGCCGTTGTTCGAGGCCGCGGGGCCCAAGGCGCACCTGAGTGCCAAGGGCACCGAATTGCTGGAGGCCTGCGAAGGCTTGATCGACAGCCTGGCGCGGCTGGAGGCCTTGCGCGGCACCTCGCGCAAACCTCAGCGCACCGTGCGCGTAGGCGTCACGGAGCTGGTGACGCTCACCTGGTTCTCGACGTTCGTGGCCCGTGCCCGGCTGGCGCACCCGACGCTGTCGTTGCACCCGGAGGTGGACTTGTCGGCGCGCCTGCAACAAAAACTGCTTGCGGGCGACCTGGACCTGGTGGTGATCCCACAGGATTACGTCACGGCGGCGATGGCCTCCATTGCCTTGCAAAGCGTGGACTTCACCTGGCTCGCGCCCCCCGGCAGCATTGCCCCGGGCCGGGTGTTGTCACTGGAGGAACTGGCGCAGTGGCCGATCATCGTGCAAGGCGGGCCCTCGGGTATTACGCAGCGCTCCGAGCGCCTGTTTGCGCAGGCGGGCATCGAGGCCCGGCACGTGTACGGCAGCAACAGCCTGTTTGCGCTGGTGGCATTGATTCGCGCGGGGATCGGCATCAGTTGCCTGCCCAGGGCCCTGTTTGCCGAAGCGATCCAGCGCGGCGAACTGCAAGAGATGGACGTGCAAGTGCGCCCCGTACCGGTCAATTATCAACTGGCGTTTCTCAAGCACGGGCACGAAGAACTGACGCTGTCACTGGCGGCCCTGGCGACCGAGTGCGCCCAGGGTTGACCCCTCGTTCAGAGCAACAGGCGCGAAAAGTCGCAGCATTGCAGGGCCAGCTGAGCCACCTGCCGGTTCAGGCCGAACTGGCGGTCGACCCGGTGCATCGCCACGTACTGGATCTTGGGCAATGCAGGCTCGGTGATCAGCTCGCGTAACGCGCCCTCTTCGATCAGGTGCGACAGGCAGGCCTTGGGCAAATAACTCACCCCCACCCCCGACAGCGTCAACCCCACTTGCACCAGCAGGTTGTGGCTGGTCAAGGTGCGCGGCAGCTGCACATTGTTCGCCGCCAGCCAGCGCTCGTAAGTCAACCCGGGGCCCGACTGCGACCCTTGGGTCAGCACCGTGAAATTGGCCAGGGTGGCCAGGCTCACCGGGTCGTTTTCCGGCACCAGTTCGGGCGCGCACATCCAGGCGTTTTCGACGTCCTCAAGGGCCGTGGCCAGAAACCGCGCGTCGCTGTACACGTCGGGCACGATCACCAGGTCCAACTGGTCGTTTTCCAGCTTGCGAAACAGCTCGCTGCTCAGCTCCACCGACGGCTCGATCTGCACCTTGGGATACGCCTCGCGCAGCGCCTGCACCAGCGCCGGTAACCAGGTGAGCGCCGTCAGTTCGGTGACGCCCAGGCGAAACCTGCGCACCAGCACTTCGCGGGCGCTGACGCGCTCGAGCAGGTAGTCGCGCCGCTCCAGCAGGTCCTTGGCGTAGTTGAGCAGTTCGCCGCCTTTTTCGGTGAGGCGTGCATTGCGCTTGCTGCGGTCGAAGATCTGCACATCGAACGTGTCCTCCAGCTCCTGGATGCGCTTGGAAATGGCCGATTGCGACATGTTCAACTTGCTCGCCGCCGCTTCAAAACTGCCCAGCTCGGCGATCCAGTACAGCGCGTCAATTTGCTTGAAGGTGATCACGCCACGCACCTCATGAAAAAAAGCGATCATAACAGATCATAAAATATCGCTAAAACTATCTATTTATCACTCCTAAGATCGGGCCATCCAGAACAACAAGTGGAGTTGCCCCATGTCTTTGCCCGGTTCCCGTATTTTGCCCAACCCGCCCCTGGCCTCGGCCGACGTGGTGCAGGCGTTCGCCCATGTGGTGACCCCGCACATCAGCGACAACCTGGGCCGGCACATCGGCGCCCGTGGCCTGAACCGCTACAACCGCACCGGCAAGCTGGTGGGCACCGCGATCACGGTAAAAACCCGCCCGGGTGACAACCTGCTGATCTACAAGGCCATGATGATGCTCGAGCCCGGCCACGTGCTGGTGGTGGACGCCCAGGGCGACACCAACAACGCGGTGATCGGCGAGCTGGTCAAGCTGTACGCCCAGCAACGCGGCTGCGTCGGCTTTGTGATCGACGGTGCCATTCGTGACGTAGCCAGCTTTGAAGACACCCCCTGCTACGCCCGCAGCGTGGTGCATTGCGGCCCTTACAAGACAGGCCCCGGCGAGGTCAACGTGCCGGTGTCCATCGGCGGCATGCTGATCAACCCGGGCGACATCCTGGTGGGTGACGAAGACGGGCTGGTCGCGTTTTCTCAAGCGGACGCCGCCGAGGTGTTGCGCCGCGCCGCCCAGCATGCGGCGCACGAAGAAGAGGTCAAAGCCGAAATCGCCACGGGCGCCAAGCATCAGAGCTGGATCGACAAAGCGCTGAAAAACGCAGGCCTGGCCGACTGAAGGACACCCCCTCATGAGCACTGCATTTTTGTCTGACCGGGTGCTGGGTATCGCGCCCTCGCCCAGCGTCACCGCCAACGCCCTGGCCAACGAGCTGCGCGCCCAGGGCCGCGACATCATCAACTTCACCGTGGGCGAGCCGGACTTCGACACCCCGGCGCACATCCTGCACGCCGCCAACACCGCGATGCACGCTGGCGACACCCACTACACGCCCACCACCGGCACCCTGGCGCTGCGCCAGGCCATTTGCCTCAAGCTCAAGCGCGACAACGCGCTGGACTACGGCCTTGATGAAGTGGTCGCCGGGTGCGGCGGCAAGCACATCATCTACCACGCCCTGGCGGCCACCTTGAACCGTGGCGATGAAGTCGTGGTGCACACGCCGTATTGGGTGTCTTACCCCGACATCGCCCGGCTCAACGATGCCACCCCGGTGATCATTCCCGGCGATGAGTCCCTGGGCTTCAAACTGTCGCCCCAGGCACTGGAGCAAGCGATCACCCCGCGTACCAAATGGGTGATCCTCAACAGCCCGAACAACCCCAGCGGCGCGGTGTACCACGAGGCCGAGCTGCGGGCACTGGCCGAGGTGCTGCGCCGTCATCCCCATGTGCTGGTGATGGCGGACGAGATCTACGAGCACTTTGTGTACGGCGACGCCCGACACCTGCCGCTGACGCACCTGGCGCCCGACCTCAAGCCGCGCACCCTGATCGTCAACGGCGCGTCCAAAGGCTACGCCATGACCGGTTGGCGCCTGGGCTTTGGGGCAGGCCCCGCCTGGTTGATCGGCGCCATCGCCAAGCTGCTCTCGCAGACCACCACCTGCCCAAGCTCCGTCAGCCAGGCCGCCGCCGTCGCAGCCTTTGCCGGCGACCAGGCGCCCATTGCCTGGATGCGCGAGGTGTACCGCCAGCGCAGCACCCGCATGTGCGAGCTGCTGACGCAGGTGCCCGGCTTGAGTTTTACCCCACCCGAGGGCGCCTTTTACGTGTTCGCCAACGTGAGCGGGCTGATGGGCACCGTCACCGGCAAAGGGGACCGGATAAACACCGATACCCAGCTGACCGAGTACCTGCTGCGCGACTACGGCCTGGCCACGGTCAGTGGTGAGGCCTACGGCATGTCGCCGTATGTACGCCTCTCGTTCGCCAGCTCCCTGAGCGTGATCGAAGAAGGCTGCCGACGCCTCAAAGAAGCCTGCCAACACCTGCGCCGAGCCTGACCCGCGCCGCCCGGCGGCCATGGATGGCTGCCTTTTGACTGCCTAGAACAACACTCATAAGCATTGATAAACAATGAGGCATTCCCATGCACACACCCCGCATCGCGCTGGTCTGGCAAATCCTGATCGGCCTGCTCGCAGGCATCGCCGTTGGCGCCCTGCTGCACCACTTTCCTGACTCGCGCCCGTGGCTGATAGACAACGTGCTGCAACCGGCGGGCGATATCTTTATCAAGCTGATGAAAATGATCGTCGTGCCCATTGTGTTCGCCTGCATGGTGGTGAGCATTGCGGGCCACGGCAGCGGCCAATCCCTGGGGCGCATCGGCGTCAAGACGCTGGGCTATTTCTTTTGCATCACCAGCCTGGCGATCGTTGTGGGCCTGGTGTTTGGCAACCTGCTCAAACCCGGTGCCGGCACTGAACTGGCCAGCCTGCACGCCGCTGCCATCAGCCTGCCTGCCGCCAGTGGCGCCAGTCACAGCCTGGGGCAGATTATCGTGGGCATCATCCCCGACAACATCATCAGCGCCATGGCCCAGGGCAGCCTGCTGTCGGTGCTGTTTTTTGCGGTGATGTTCGGCCTGGGCGTGTCGCGCTTGCCCGCCGAGCGCAAAGACCCGGTCATCAGCGTGTTGCGCGGCATGTCGGACGCCATGTTCAAAGTCACTTCGATGATCATGGCCTACGCCCCCATTGGCGTGTTCGCGATGATCTCGGTGACGGTGGCCAGTTTCGGCTTCGGCTCGCTGTTGCCCATGGCCAAGCTGATTCTGGTCAGCTACTTGTCCATCGCGTTTTTTGTACTGGTGGTGCTCAACCTGGTGGCCCGTTTGTGCGGGATTAACCTGTTCGCCCTGATGCGCCATATCAAGGATGAACTGGTGCTGGCGTTTTCCACCGCCAGCTCCGCGGCGGTGATGCCGCAACTGATGCGCAAGCTGGAAACCTACGGCGTACCGCCCTCGCTGGTCAGCTTTGTGGTGCCGGTGGGGTACTCGTTCAACCTCGATGGCGCCTCGCTGTTCCTGGGCGTCGGCACCTTGTTTGTCGCGCAGCTGTACGGCATCGACCTGAGCCTGAGCGACCAGGCGCTGCTGGTGGTGACGATGGTGCTCACCTCCAAGGGCGCGGCGGGGGTGCCGGGGTTCATGTTTGTGATTCTGTCGGCAACGCTGGCCAGTGCCGGGCTGCCGCTGGAGGGCATTGCGTTTATCGCCGGGGTGTACCGGCTGATAGAAATGCCGGGCACGGCGTTGAACGTGCTGGGCAATGCGCTCGCCCCCCTGGTGATTGCCAAGTGGGAGCGGCGCACGCTTGATGCATCGCAGGCCTGTGGTGCCGCGCACCCGCCGGCCTGACGGTCAGTCCAGATCAGACGCCGCGTGCCGCTCCGCCAACTGCTCGGCCGGCTCGCCAGACACCCGGTTCACCCGGCGCCCGCGCTGTACCGCTGGCCGGGCGTCAATCGCGTCGGCCCAGCGTTGCACGTTCGGGTAGTCCTGCACCGACAGGAACTCGGCGGCGCCATACAAGCGCCCCTTCACCAGGCCGCCGTACCACGGCCAGATCGCGATATCAGCGATGGTGTACTCATCGTCCGCGATGTAGGCGTGGCGGGCCAATTGCTGGTCCAGCACGTCCAGTTGGCGTTTGGTTTCCATGGTGAACCGGTCGATGGCGTACTCGATCTTGGTCGGGGCATAGGCATAGAAATGCCCGAAGCCACCGCCCAGGTACGGCGCGCTGCCCATCTGCCAGAACAGCCACGACAGGCACTCGGCCCGCGCCGCAGGTTCGGTGGGCAGGAAGGCGCCGAACTTTTCGGCCAGGTACTGCAAGATCGCACCGGACTCAAAGACGCGGATCGGCGTGTCGCCGCTGCGGTCGAGCAACGCGGGGATCTTGGAGTTGGGGTTGACCCCCACAAAGCCGCTGCCGAACTGGTCGCCCTCGCCAATGCGGATCAGCCAGGCGTCGTACTCCGCGCCCTGATGCCCCAAGGCCAACAACTCTTCCAGCAGGATCGTGACCTTTTGCCCGTTGGGCGTGGCCAGGGAATACAGCTGCAACGGGTGGCGGCCTACGGGCAGCTCCTTGTCGTGTGTCGCGCCGGCAATGGGCCGGTTGATTTTGGCAAAGTGGCCTCCGTTTTCGGTTTGCCAGGTCCAGACTTTCGGGGGTACGTATTCACTCACGTTTGATTCTCCTGAGGGTTATCGAGAGGCCGAGGTCAGTTGGGCCACGTTCCAACCGCCGCCGAGGGCCTTGATCAGGCCCACATTGGCGCTTAGCTGTTGTGTCTGCAAATCCAGCACCGAACGCTGTGCCTGCAACGAGGCAACCTGCGCCGTCACCACGTCCAGGTAGGCCACGGCGCCCTGGCGATAGCGGGCCATGGACAAGTCCTCGGCCTCTTGGGCGGCGGCGGCGGCGTCGCGCTGGTCATCCAGAGCGCTGGCGAGGCCGCCGAGCGTCGACAGGTTGTTTTCCACCTGTTCAAACGCGGTCAACACCACGCCACGGTATTTGGCGGCCGCCTCATC
This sequence comes from Pseudomonas sp. SDO5215_S409, assembly GCF_054071325.1. Taxonomy (NCBI): domain Bacteria; kingdom Pseudomonadati; phylum Pseudomonadota; class Gammaproteobacteria; order Pseudomonadales; family Pseudomonadaceae; genus Pseudomonas; species Pseudomonas sp. SDO5215_S409. The sequence goes on from NZ_JBSVWN010000023.1 coordinate 70,165, forward strand.
AGTGGCCGCCTTGGCGCTGTCCACACCGGCCTGGCGGGCGCCGCCGTCGAAAAGCGTACCCACCAACGAGGGGCCAATGGCCCAGAACAGGTTGGGCGCGCTCAACAGATGCGCGAACTCGTCACTTTGATAACCGCCCTGCCCGCTCAAGGTAATCGCCGGGAACCACGCGGCCCGCGCCACACCGATGCGGGCGGTGGCCGAGGCAATGCGCCGTTCTGCGGCGGCGATGTCCGGACGGCGTTGCAGCAAGGTCGACGGCACGCCAGTGGGCACCGCGGGCAAGCCGATTTCGGCCACGCTCGGCGCCAGCGCATAGGTGGACGCCGACTCGCCGAGCATCGCTGCAATCGAGTGCTCCAGCACCGCGCGTTGCACCAGGTTCTGGTTCAGTTGCGACTTGACCGTGGACAACTGCGTGCGCGCCCGCGCCACGTCCAGGCCGGACACGATGCCGCCGCCGTGCAGGCCTTCGGTGAGGCTCAAGGCCTTGGCGTAGGCGTCGCGGGTCTGCTGCAACAACTGGTCCTGGCGGTCTATGCCGCGCAACCTAATGTAGCTGTCGGCCAGTTGCGCCTGCAGGCTCAGGCGTACCGACGCCAGGTCAGCCTGGGCCGCCTGGGCATCGCTGTTGCCTGCGGCGAGGGTGTCACGCACGCGGCCCCACAGGTCCACTTCGTAGTCGACTTCGATCCCGGCCGTACCGGCGTTGTAGATGCTGGGCGAGGTGGCCGAGCGCAATGGCCGGGTGTCCGACTGGCGCAGGCGCTGGCCGCTGGCAAACCCGGAGATTTTCGGAAACAGCCCCGACTGTGCCTGCGCCAGGTACGCCTGGGATTGCTGGTAGTGCGCCAGGGCGGCGCTCAGGTCGGGGTTGTTTTGCAGCAATTGCTGCTCCATCGCGTCCAGTTGCGCGTCTTTGTAAAGGTGCCACCAACCGTCGCGGCTGGACTGGTCGTTGGGCGTACCCTGCGTCCACGGCCCTTGGGTATGGAACTGCTCGGCCAGCGGGGTTTTGGGCACGTCCAGCGGCGGCGCCAGGGAACAGGCGCCCAGGCTCAGGCTGGCGAGCAGCCCCCATACTGCGTGCTTAGCCATGGGGTTTGGCCTCCACCGGGTTGGCCGCCAGTTGCACCGCGTCATCGTCGGCCAGGCCGTCCGGCGGGGTGTCGATCACCCGGTCGGTGGCGAGCAGGCCGCTGCCCACCTCCACGCTGTCGCCCAGGTCACGGGCCAGGGTGATGGTTTTGAAGCGCACATGGTTTTGCGCGTCCAGGGTGGCCACGCGCATGCCGTGGTCATCGAACACCAGGGCACTGGCAGGCAGGCGCAGCACGTTGGTCTGCACCGGCAAGTCGAACTGCACGCTGGTGTAGGCACCCGGCAGCAGACGGCCCTGCGGGTTGTCGACCAGCAATTGCACCAGGGTGCTGCCGGAAGCGGCATTGACCGCATCCGCCGTGGCGACCACTTTGGCACTGAAGGTTTCACCGCGGTATTCGGGCACGCTCAAACGCGCGACCGTGCCTTGCTTGATTTGTGGCGCCGAGCTCTGCGGCACTTGCACGTACACCCGCAGGCGGCTGACGTCAGAGATGGCGAACAGCTCCTTGCCGCTGGTGCCGCCCGCAGTGATCAGCGCGCCCACGTCGGTGGAGCGGGCAGTGACCGTACCGGCAAACGGTGCGGTCAGGCGCTGGAAGCCTTTGGTCGCCACCAGTTGCTCCACATTGGCCTTGGCCGCCGCCACTTTGGCCAGCTTGGCGGTGAGGTCACCGGTGCGTTCATCCACGTCCTGGCGAGACACCGAATCGGAGGCCAGCATGGCCTGCCAGCGCTTGGCGGTGGTTTGCGCCAGCTGCGCGTCGGCTTCGGCCGAAGCCAGTACGGCGCGGGCTTGCAGCAGTTGCTGGTCGAGTTCGGGGGTGTCGATTTCGGCAAGCAGTTGACCCGCCTTGACGTGGCTGCCGATGTCGACGTTCCAGTTTTTCAGGTAGCCGCTGACCCGCGCGAAGATCGACGCCCGCGAGTACGCCTCGAGGCGGCCCGGCAAGTTCAGCACCGGCCCCTGGGGTTGCACGGTCGGGCTCACCAGGATGACGCTGGGCAGCGCCTGGGCGTTGGTCCAGGTGGCCAGGTCGCGCGATTCGCTGGCGCGCACGCTCACGCCGAACACCACGACAGCCACCAACACCGCCAGCCCCAGCACCAGCCAGAGCAAGCCACGGGAAGAACGGCGGGGTGAACCCGGATTGGTAACGGAAACAGACATGTCAAACCCCTTGAGTGGCGGTGGTCGCAAACGTGGCGTGCTGACGACGCCCGTGCACAAGACTGAAAATCAGCGGGACCAGGAACAACGTGGCGATGGTGGCAAAGGTCAGGCCGCCGATCACGGCGCGGCCCAGCGGGGCGTTTTGCTCACCGCCCTCGCCCATGCCCAGCGCCATGGGCGCCATGCCGATGATCATCGAAATCGCCGTCATCAAGACCGGGCGCAAACGGGTGAAGCCCGCTTCCAGCGCCGCTTGCACCGCGTTGCCATGCTCGGCCAGGCGTTCGCGGCAGAAACTCACCACCAGGATGGCGTTGGCGGTCGCGACGCCCATGCACATGATGGCCCCGGTGAGCGCGGGCACCGACAGCGGCGTGTGTGTGACAAACAGCATCCACACGATGCCCGCTAGCGCGGCTGGCAACGCGGTGATGATCACGAACGGGTCGATCCAGGACTGGAAGTTGACCACGATCAGCAGATAGATCAGCACCACCGCGCCCAGCAAGCCGAACAGCAAGCCGCTGAACGCCGCGTTCATGGTTTGCACCTGCCCTTGCAGTTGCACCTTGGACCCGGTGGGCAGGCCGCTGGCATGGGCCGCGATGACGTTTTGGATGTCGGCGGCGACGGCGCCCAGGTCACGGTCCTGGATAGACGCGAGGACTTCCACCACCGGCTGGATATCCGACTGCGTGAACACCGAGTTGCTGTGGGTGCGCTCGATGTTTGCCAGGCCGCCCAGGGTCTGGTCCGTGGCACCGCCAGCGCTGCCGCTCAGCGGCAGGTTGTGGAGCGCGGCCAGGTTGTCGAGGCCGTATTGCGGGGTTTGCATCACGATCGGGTAGGAAATGCCGTTGGCACTGTTGAGCCAGAACGTCGGCGCCACCTGGCTGGAACCGGCCAGGTTGACCACCAGGCTGTTGGTCACGTCGCGCTCGGTCAAGCCCACCAGTTGCGCACGGGTGCGGTCCACATCGACCTTGAGCGTGGGCAACTGCCGCGACTGCTGCAGACGCGCATCCACCACGCCCGGCACCCGGCGGATGTCCCGCAGCAAGGCCCCCGCATAGGTGAAGTTGGCCGCCAGGTTGTTGCCGCTGACTTGCACGTCCACCGGCGCCGAGGAGCCGAAGTTGAGGATCTGCCCGACGATGTCCGAAGCCGGGAACGAGAACACTGCACTCGGGAACTGGCGCGGCAGTGTTTCGCGCAGTTCGCGCATGTACTCGGCGGTCGGCCGGTGGTCCTCGTTCAGGCTGATCTGGATATCACCGTCCTGGGAGCCCACGGTGCCGGTGTTGTTGTACGCCACGTTGATGCCGCTGATGGACAGGCCGATGTTGTCCACCAGCGTCTTGAGTTCCTGGGGCGGCACGATTTTGCGGATCGTGTTTTCGATGTCGGCGATCAGGTGCGCGCTGCTTTCAACCCGCGTGCCCACCGGGGCCCGTACGTGGAGCAGGATCTGCCCGGAGTCCACCGTGGGGAAGAAGTTGCGACCGAGCAGGGGCACCAGGGCAAACGACAACGCGACAAACGCGAGCATGGCCACTACCACGGTACGGCGCTGCTGCAAGGCGCTGTCGAGCGCGGCGTGATACACCGCGCGCAGGGCCTCGAAGCGTTTCTCGAACCCGCGCTGGAACATCACCAGCGGGTTGCGCGACGGCGCGGGCCCGCCTTCGTGGTGCACGTGAGGTTTGAGCAGGTAGTTGGCCAGCGTCGGCACCAGGGTACGCGACAAGATAAACGAGGCGATCATTGCAAAGATCACCGCTTCGGCCATCGGCACGAACAGGAAACGCGCCACGCCCTCCAGGAAGAACATCGGCACGAACACGATGCAGATACACAGCAGGGACACAAACGCCGGGGTCACGATTTGCGCCGCGCCGTCGAGGATCGCCGTTTCAACCGCCTTGCCCTGTTCCAGGTGCCAGTTGATGTTTTCGATGGTCACCGTGGCGTCGTCCACCAGGATCCCCACGGCCAGCGCCAGGCCGCCCAGGGTCATGATGTTGAGGGTTTCACCCAGCGCCGACAGGGTCGCGATGGACGCCAGAATCGCCAAGGGAATGGAGGTGGCGATGATCACCGTCGAACGCCAACTGCCCAGGAACAACAGGATCATCAGGCTGGTCAACGCGGCCGCAATCAAACCTTCGCGAGCCACGCCGCTGATGGCCGAGCGCACGAACAGCGACTGGTCGCCGATCAGGTCGATATTAAGGTTGGGCGGCAGCGCGCCCTTGTTGTCCGCCAGTTTTTCCTTGACCCCGGCGATCACGCCCAAGGTCGACGCCGACCCGGTCTTGAGCACCGGGATGAGCACCGAACGGTTGCCGTTGACGTGCACGATGTTGGTCTGCGGCGGGTTGCCGTCGCGCACGGTGGCGACGTCGCGGATCAACACGGTGGTGCCGTCGGCAGCCTTGATCGGCAGGTTTTCCAGGTCGTGGAAATCGGTCGGGGAGTTGTTCAGTTGCAGGTTGAATTCGTAGCTGCCGATTTTCTGGGTGCCCACCGGCGTGATCTGGTTTTGCGTGGCCAGGGCGTTGGCGACGTCTTGCGCCGACAACCCCAGGGCCTGCATCTTGGCCGAGTCGAGGTCGATCTGCACCTGGCGGCTCTTGCCGCCGAACGGGTACGGCAGCGCGGCGCCGGGCACGGTGGTGAGCATCAGGCGCACGCTGTTGAGGCCCAGGTCGCCCAGGCGCTGTTCGCTCAGGCCCTGGCCCGAGAGGGCCAGTTGCACGATCGGCACGGTGGAGGCGCTGTAATTGAGGATCAGCGGCGGCGTGGTGCCCGGCGGCAGGGTCCGCAAGATGGCCTGGGACACGGCGGTCATTTGCGCGTTGGCGGTACTGATATTCACACCCGGCTGGAAGAACACCTTGACGATGCCGTAGCCATTGAGCGATTGCGCCTCGATGTGGCGGATGTCATTGACCGTGGTGGTCAGCACGCGCTCGAAGGGCGATGTGATACGCCCCGCCATCTGGTCGGGCGCAAGCCCGGTGAATTGCCAGATCACGGCAATCACGGGAATGCGGATTTCGGGAAAGATGTCGGTCGGGGTACGCAAGGCCGCGAGCGGGCCCACTATCAGGATGAAAATAGCCAATACCAGGAAGGTATAGGGGCGCCGCAATGCGGTGCGCACGAGGCTCAGCATAGGTGTGATCCAGACAGGAAGTTGAATACCGAAGATGACGCCCAGTGACGTCGCTCTCCTGCCTCGCCCCGGTCAGGTCCGGGCGGGGTGAACTGACATCCGGTCAGATAGAGGCATATGCCACCTTATCGCTTTTAGTGGCATATGCAACTAAATTATTGCAAGGTATGTCTGTATTCATATTTAGTCATAATGACTACCCCCCCTCTTCTTAAAAGCGAGTGAAGCGTCCGTGAAATGTGCACCACCTACCCCGTATAGCCCCAGCACCTGCACGAACGGAGCGGTGCGTCGCGCGTCCCGTCGCATGGCGCAGATCTATGACGAGGCATTCGCGGCGTTTGGGCTTAAAGCCACACAGTTTTCCTTGATGAACCACATCGCGCAGGCCGACGCACCGACCATGAGCGAGCTGTCCCATGCCCTGGTCATGGACCTTTCAGCCTTGGGCCACACGCTCAAGCCGCTGGTGCGCGACGGCTTGGTGGTGTTGCAGGTGGATGAGTTCGACCGCCGCAGCCGACGCGTTTCGCTGACACCGGCCGGCCAGGCGCTCTTTGTGCAAGCCAAGGTGGTGTCCCGGCAAATGGCGGCCCGGTTTGACGGCGCCTTTGGCGCCCAAGCGGCTGACGAACTGCGCAAGGCCATGGACTTTATCGCGTCCAATGAATTTGCCCGCACCTTGCTGGGTAAAGACGCCTGACTAGGCGCTGACACGTTTTTCATCTTCGGCCAGCACGTGGGGCATCGAGTCCTTCAAGAACTGCACCCAGGAGCGGGTTTTGGCATCCACGAACTTGCGTGACGGGTAGATGGCGAACAGGCTCAGGGCCTTGAAATGGTACTCGGGCAACACCCGCACCAACGTGCCGTCGCGCAGGCCGTCCCATGCAGAGGCGATGGGCTGGATACCAATCCCCATGCCGTGCTTGATGGCGATGGTCATGCCGTCGGCGGTATTGATCTGAAAGGGGGATGGGGGCACGTTGAACGTTTCTGCTCCCTCTGGGCCCTCGAACGACCAGTTCTCCACCGGCATCACCGTATTGACCACCCGCAGGCAATCGTGGGCCTTGAGTGCGCACGGCGTGGCGGGCATGCCGCGTTTTTCCAGGTAGCGCGGCGAAGCGCACAGGATGCTGTAGGTGACGCCCAGCCGCTGCGCGACAAAGCCGGAGTCGGGCAGCTCCCGCGCAAGCACGATGGACATGTCGTAGCCCTCCTCCAACAGGTCCGGCACCCGGTTGCTCAAGGTCAGGTCAAACTGCACCGAAGGGTACAGGTCCCGGTAACGCGCAATGGCTTCGATCACATAGTGATTGCCCACCGCCGACAGCGCGTGGATTTTCAAACGCCCGGACGGGATCACGTGGGCGATGCCCGCCTCGTCGTCCGCCTCGCGCACCTCGTCGAGGATTTTCTCGCAGCGCTGCAAATAACGAGCACCGGCCTGGGTCAGCGCCAGGCGGCGGGTGGTGCGGTTGATCAGGCGCGTCTTGAGCCGCGCCTCAAGGCTGGAAACCGCCTTGGATACCGTCGCCGTGGTGCTGTTCAGTTGCCGCGCGGCAGCGGTGAAACTGCCGCTTTGCGCCACGGCGGTAAAGACGCGCAGGGTGCGCAAGACATCCATAGGGTGACTCCCCTCGAGAGGATCTGGGCCGGGGTTATTTTTCGCGGGAGATAAACCCCAGCACGCCGGTGTCCATCACCGGGTTGAAGCGCACCCGGGTCGTGATGTCGCGCTCGATTTCGCGCATGGCCGCCTGCGGCAAGGCGCTGAGGGCCGAGTCTTCGCGGATGTGCGCCGGGGTGACTGACGAGGTGAGAAACGCCACGCCACGCTGCACCGACCACGCCAACGCCACCTGCGCTGGGGTTTTCTGCACGCGACGGGCGATGCTGTTGATCACCGGTTCATCCAGCACGCGCGGTTTCATGCCATGGCCCAGCGGCGCGAAGGCCAGCACCACAATGCCTTGCTGCTTGCAGTACTCCAGCAGTTCCCATTCGGGCAGGTACGGGTGGGACTCCACTTGCACCACCGCCGGTTTGATCCGGGCCACAGCCACCAGCTCGCGCAGGGCGGGCAGGCTGATCGCCGACAGGCCGATGGACGTGCAGCGGCCCTCGTCCACCAGGCGTTCCAGCACTTGCCAGGTTTCGATCAGGGTCACGCCCGCGTCGTAACGCACGTGCCCGTAGACATCGCGGGGATACAGGTCATCGCCAGGCAGGAACGCATGCGGCGTGTGGATCATGTAGCAGTCGATCACGTCCACTTGGAGCCTGCGGCAACTGGCTTCAAAGGCCGGCACTACCCGCTCGGGACGGTGGTTGTTGTTCCACAATTTGGTGGTGATGAACAGCTCATCGCGCGTGACCGTTCCGGCCTCGATGGCCTGCCGCAAAGCGACGCCGACCTGGGCTTCGTTGCCATAGCGTTCGGCGCAATCGAAATGCCGAAAGCCCGCCTCCAGCGCCTGCGTCACCGCCTGGGTGGTGAGTGACAGGTCTTTGAACAAGGTGCCGAACCCCACGCCCGGCATCGCTTTGCTGCCGTGCTGCAAGGGAAAGCGGGTATCGCGCAGTGCATCGTAATAGCTCATGTTTTTACTCTCGTTACGGGGCCTGTCGGCCCCTTCAGCGTGTGAAATCGTTGACCGAACGGCCACCCAGCGCCACGAACAGCTGCACGGTGTCCAGGTGCTGCGCGGTTCTTGTCTGGATCTGCCCGAGCAGGGCCTGCTGATAAGCGCGCTGGGCTTCCAGCACTTGCAGCACGCCGTTTTCGCCACTGGCGAAGGCGTGCTGGTTAAGGCGCAGGCTGGTGTCGGCCGCTTGCAGCGCGGCGGCCTGGGCCTGGTATTGCTCGGCGTGGTGGTTAATCGATTGCAGGATGTCGGCGACCTGGCCAAAGGCGGCAATGACGGTCTGCCGGTAGTCCGCCAGTGACGCGTTGTAGCCCTGCTCTGCCGCCCGGCGTTCGGCCTTGAGCGTGCCGCCGTTGAACACCGGCGCGGTCAGCCCCCCGGCCAATCCCCACAACAGCGCGCCACCATTGCCGGACGCCGCCTGCATCAGCGAGGCCGACAACTCGACACGCGGGTAAAGGTTGGCGGTGGCGATGCCCACGGCGGCGCTGGCGGCGTGCAACTGGGCTTCGGCTTGCAGCACGTCCGGACGGTCATGGGCAAGCGTCGAAGGCAGGCTCAGCGGGAGCACCCCGGGCAGGGCGAAGTCGTCCAGGTTGAAGTCTGGCGCGCGCCAATCCGCCGGGCCCTGGCCGGTGAGGATCGCCAGCGCACATCGCGCTGCTGCGCCAACGGTGGGAGCAGCGTGCGGTCCTGCTCCAGGCGCGTGCGGGCCAACGAGACGTCGAGTTCCGTGGTGGCGCCGCTGCGCTGGGCCACGCGCACCAGTTCCAGGTTGCGCGCATCGGTGGCGAGCACGCGTTGCACCGCCTCCATTTGCGCGCTGGCCGAGGCCATCAACAACGCCTGGCGTGCGACGTTGCCGGTCAGGCTCAAGTACGCCGCTTCATAGCGATGCCGTTGCAGGTCGGCGAACGCCGCTTGCTGCTCGACACGCCGCTGATTGGCGCCAAACACGTCCAGGTCAAAACTGACCTGGGGGCCCACCTCATACACGTTATGCACAGACGGCTGCGGCCCGTTACGCACCCGTTGACGCCCGGCCTGGGCGGCAAAGCTCACTTGGGGCCACAGCGCGCCTTGCGAAGCCTCCATAAACGCCGTGGCCTGGCGCAACGTGGCGTCGGCGGCCGTCAGCTCAAGGTTACCGGCAAGCGCCTGACGCACCACGCCGTCGAGCTTTTGCGAATGAAAGGTCGACCACCAGTCAACCGCGACCGGTTGCTCAAGCGCAACACGCGGAGTTGCCTGGGTGTCATAACCCGAGGTGTTGACCGGCGGCGCACTGAAGCCCGGGCCAACGGTACAGGCGGACAGGGACATAACGGCCGAGATGACAAGCCCGTGGGGTTTCATGGGGCACACTCCAGAACACTAGTGAGTCGCTAAAGGTTTGCGCAGCAAAAGGACCAGCGGGCTCACGGCCAGCATCGCCCACATCAGGATCTTGAATTGACCGAGCACGGCGATGAACGCCGCCTGGCCGGTGACGGCTTCATTGAGCCCGGCCAGCGCTGCCAGCGGCATCGATGCGGGCAGCCCATGGGCGGTCAATTGGCTGGCGAGCGCCACGTGCACGGTTTGGGTGTTGTTGAAGAAAAACCACTGCACCACCGCCACCCCCAGGGTGCTGCCATACACCCGGACCAGGTTGAACAGCCCCGTGCCTTCAGCCCGCAGGGCCGGGTCCAGGGTGCTGAAGGCCACGCGGGACAACGCGGGCATCAACAGGCCAAGGCCCGCGCCCTGGATCGCCCCGGCGAGTGCCACCGGCCAGCGGTCCATCAGCGGCGAATAGCCGAGCATCGAATGGTTGGCGTAGACCACCACGGCAATGCCCACCGCCACGAACGCCCGCCCATCGAGGTGAGCCGGCACCCGGTTCATCAACCAGAATGCAGCGAGCAGGCCTACGCCCCGGGGCACGGTCAGCAGGCCGGTGGTGTCGGGTGGGTAGCCGAGCAATTCATCGAGCATCGGCGACGTCAACGCCATGGTCGACAGCAGCACAAAACCCACTGCAAAAAAGATCAGCGTCGACAGCAAAAAGTTACGGTCACGCAGCAACGCCTTGCTGATGAAATGCTCGGCACACGTGAACCGGTGCACGCCAAACAGGTAGAACCCCACCCCGCTGGCGACAGCGCCCAGCCAGATTTGCGGCGAGTCGAACCACTCCAGGCGCTGGCCGCGGTCGAGCACCATTTGCAGGCCGAGCATGCCAAGGGTGAAACAGGCAAAACCGAAGAAATCAAACGGCGGCGTGGCACCGGGCTTTTTCGCGGGCAGCAGCAGCGCCACGCCCAGGGTGATCAGTGCCAGCAATGGCAGGCTCGCGTAGAAAAGCGCACGCCAGCCGAAATGCTCGCACACCCAACCGCCGATGCCCGGCCCACTGACGATGCCCAGCAAACCGATCACCGTCCACAACGGGCCGAACTTCGGGCGGGCGGCAGGCGCCAGCGTTTCCAGGGCAATGGCCATCGACAGCGGCGCGAGCACCCCGGCGGCGACGCCTTGAACCAGACGAGCACCGATAAACTGCAGCGTCGTACTCGCACACGTGGCCAACAGCAGGCCCAGGGCAAACCCCGCGATGGCCACCTGGTAGAGGGTTTTGAGGCCCACGCGCGCGGCGAGCCATGGCGCCAGCGGCAAGGTGATCGCACTGGCGGCCAGGTACGCGGTGAAGATCCAACCCGCCTCGTCGTCGCTCATCGACAGGCTGCCTTGGATAAGCCTGAGCGCGGCGTTGGGCAGCGACAGGTTCATCGCTTGCAGGTAGGTCACCAGCAACGCCACCCAGCGCAGGGTGCGGGCGTCGTTCATTGGCCGCTCCTGATATCCACCGTCACCGTGGCACTGGTGCCGGAAAACAGCGGCAGGTCGGCCTGTGCATCGTCCAGCGCCAGGCGCACCGGCACGCGCTGCACCACCTTGACCCAGTTGCCCGTGGCGTTTTCCGGCGCCAGCACCGCAAAGTCCGCACCGGCCCCGGGGCTCATGCTGGTGACGTGGGCCTTGAAGGGGTGATGGGGGTAGGTGTCCAGCTCGATGGTCGCCCGTTGCCCGGGGCGCATGTGGCTCAGCTGGGTTTCGCGGAAGTTCGCCTCGATCCAGGTGTGCTCGGGCGACAACAGCGCAAAGGCCGCCGCGCCACTGCTCAGGTAGCTGCCCACTTGCACGTCATCCACCTTGGCGACGATGCCGTCTTGCGGCGCGTAGACCGTGGTGTACGACAAGTACAGCCGCGCCTCGTCGAGCTGAGCCTGGGCCTCACGAACGGCGGGGTGGCGGTCGACCTCGATGGCGGGGTTGCCGCTCAGCGCGACCACCGTCGTGGCAACCTGTTGCTCAAGGGCAGCAATGCGTTGGCGCGCGACTTTAAGGTCGGTGTCGGCGCGTTCATACACCGCCTGCGAGACAAACTCGGTGGCCAGCAAGGCCTTCTTGCGCGCGAATTCCTTTTGGTCAAACCCCGCCGATTCCCTGGCGGCCTGCACGTCGGCCTGTTGCTGGCGATAGCTGGCCTTGAGCCCGTCGATGCGCAAACGCGCCACGTTCAATTGCGCCTGCGCACGGTCGACCGCCACCTGGAACGGCTCGGGGTTGAGGCGAAACAACACCTGGCCTTTATGCACGGGCTCGTTGTCGTCCACCGCCACTTCCACCACTTGCCCGGACACCCGCGCATTGATCGACGCCTTGGCCACGCGGGCATAAGCGTTGTCGGTGGACACCAAACCGTCCTGGCTGCGGTACACCGCATACCCGATCACCGCACCGATCACAGGCACCCCCAGCATCAACCATGAACGCCAGGGTTTACGGGGAGCCGATGCGTTGCTGGGGGCTTGCGTCATGATCGAATTCACCTGTTTGAAGCGTTGGATGTCGGGGGTTTAATTTTGTGCGATGATGTAAGAATATCTACCCACCCACCGCGACTCAAGGATTTTTGTACGACATGGAACAAAAAAAGAATCCCGAAGGAAAAGGCCGTGGCCGCCCACGCGCCTACGACCCTCAAACGGCGCTGCAAAAAGCCCTGGAGGTGTTCTGGAACACCGGCTACGCCGGCGCCTCCCTGGACAGCATCGCCGCCGCCGCCGGTATGAACCGGCCCAGCCTGTATGCCGCGTTTGGTGACAAACACGCGATCTACCTCAAGGCCATCGAGCAGTACTGGGACCTGGCCAGCGCCGCCATCGACGCGGCGCTCGCCGAGCCGGGCCTGAGCTTGGCGGACGCGCTGATACGCCTGTACGAAGGGCAGCTGTCGATCTATTTTTCGGGCGAAGGCGAACCGCGTGGCTGCTTTATCATCGGCACCGCACCCAGCGCCGCCGTCGAAGATGCCGAGATTCGGGCCGCGCTGTTGAAGCGTCTCGACACCCTCGATACCCACCTGCACACCCGACTGCGCGCCGCCATCGACGCAGGCGACCTGAAACGCAACACCGACCCCGAAGCCCTTGCGGTGCTCGCGTCGTCGTTGCTGCACAGCATTTCCATCCGCGCGCGGGCGGGGAAATCCCGCGATGAACTGACCGCCCTGGCACACAGCGCAGTCAAGGTGATGTGCGCGTGAGTGACGGCCTGCCAGACATCCTGGCGCCGGGCCTGGCGGTGATTTTTTGCGGAATCAACCCGGGGCTCGCCGCTGCGGCGAGCGGGCATCACTTCATGGGCCGCAGCAACCGGTTCTGGCGCACGTTGCATTTGGCCGGGTTTACCCCTGCCGAAATTAACCCGCAGAACGACCGGGTGATTTTGCAATACGGCTGCGGCTTGACCACCGTGGTTGAACGCCCCACGGCGCGAGCGGACCAGTTATCGCCGGACGAATTCACCGCCGCGGCCGAGGGGTTCGAGCGCAAAATCACGCAGCACGCACCGCGCTGCGTGGCCTTTCTGGGCAAGGCGGCGTATGCGGGCTTGTCGGGCAAACGGGAGATTGCGTGGGGGGAGCAGCACTCGACAATCGGCGGTGCGTCGGTGTGGGTATTGCCGAATCCGAGTGGCAGGAACCTGGCGTTTAGTTTGGAGCGGTTGGTGGAGGTGTATGGCGGGCTTAGGCGGGGGGTGTTTGTTTGAGGGGGGGGTGGGATGGATGTATGCGATCCATAAACCCCACCTACCCAACAGTGGGCTAACGGTTTACCGTGGCATCTCTGGCGAGCAGTTCCACGGCAGCAGGGCTTCGTAGTCTGTTACTGACGAGGCGTGCGGCAGTCGCTCCAGTACGTGGCGCAGCCACGTATAAGGCTCCTGGCCGTTGACCTTGGCGGTTTCGACCAGGCTGTAGATCTTCGCGCTAGCACTGGCACCGTTGACGGTATCGCTGAAGAGCCAGGCCTTAAGGGACTGTCAGATTTTTTGTGTGCGGGCCGGTAACGGCCTGCCGTCAGGCAGGC